>JBILYJ010000041.1:0-19540 GCA_044377795.1 Reyranella sp.
GGCCGAGCCAGCGGCAGACCTCGCCGAGGCTCACGATGTAGTTGCCGTGGTTGTTCATCAGCCGCGGCAGCAGGAAATTGGGGAACCGGTAGGAGCCGCTCTTGGTCAGGAACAGGAACTGGTCGTCGGTGACCTGGGTCTCGAGCGGCGCGCCCTTTTCCTTCCAGTCCGGAATGAGCTCGTTGAGGCCGATCGGGTCGACGACGGCGCCCGACAGGATGTGAGCGCCGAGTTCCGAGCCCTTCTCGATCAGGCAGACGGAGACTTCGTGGTTGCGCTCCGCGGCGAGCTGCTTCAGGCGGATCGCCGCCGACAGTCCGGCCGGACCACCACCCACGATCACCACGTCGTATTCCATTGCCTCGCGCGTCATGCCCATCTCGCTCTGCAATTCCATTTTCCCGATGGACGCGCGCCTGTCGGACGGCAATCCTTTGATTTAGATAGCGTGTCGGGGGCAGGATCGCCACCCGCTGAAAAGGGGAATTCCCGTGCCAGAGTTGATCGATATCGAGAGCCAGACCTTCTCTGCACGTGATTTCCGGCTGGAAAGTGGCAAGACGCTACCCATCCTCGAACTTGCCTACGAAACCTACGGAACCCTCTCGCCGGCCAGGGACAACGCGATCCTCGTCGTGCACGGCTATACCTCGTCCCATCACGCTGCAGGCAGGAATGCCGCCGGCAAGCAGGGCCGCGGCGTCACCGAGGGGGCGGCCGGCTGGTTCGAGGGGCTGATCGGGCCGGGCAAGGCCATCGACACTGACCGGCATTTCGTCGTGTCGGTAAATGCGCTGGGCTCCGCGCACGGCAGTTCCGGCCCCAATTCGATCGATCCCGGCACCGGCAAGCCCTATGGGCCGACCTTTCCCGAGATCACCCTGCGCGACATGGTGGCCAGCCAGAAGCTGCTGGTCGATTCGCTCGGCCTGAAGAGCCTGGTGGCCGTGGTCGGTCCGTCGATGGGCGGCTTCCAGTCGTTCCAGTGGGCCGCCTCCTACCCCGGCTTCATGAAGGGCATCGCCGCGTCCGTGACCGCGCCGCGCGCCCCCGGCCGCCTTGGCGGCCTCGAGGCGCTGCAGAAGCGGCTTGCCGGCGATCCGAACTGGAACGGCGGCTGGTACTACGAGAACGGCGGTATTCCCGGCACCCTGGAGCAGATCCGCTATGAGACGCTGCTGAACTACGGCCAGGGCGAAGCCGAGGCCAAGGTCGCCGCCAAGGGCTGGGCAAAGATCTACGACGGCCATTCGCTGGTCACCCTGCGCCGCGCGATCGACGGGTTCGATATCACCCAGCAGTACGACCAGCTGAAGAAGACCAAGGTCCTCTACGTCATCTCCAAGACCGACAAGCTGTTCGACCTCACCGACTGTGCCGCCCATGCGCTCGACATGCGCAAGGCCGGCGTCGACCTCACCTATGTCGAGATTCCGTCGGACAAGGGCCACATGGCGAGCCATGCCGACGCCGCAATGTGGGCGCCGATCCTGGGTGCCTTCCTCAAGAGCCTGGCATGATCGAGACGGCGTTCGCTCCGCAGGACGCCGCCGCGCTGCTGCGCTGGTACGTGGATCACGGGCTCGACGAGACGATCGGCGAGGAGGCGATCGACCGCTTCGCGCTTCCGCCGCCGGCTGCCGTTGTCGTCGCTCCTGTCGCCGCCCCGTCGACGCCTGCTGCCCCGACACCGATCCGCGCCCCGATCGCTCCACCGATGGCACGCGCGCCGGTACCCCTGGAATCACCGCAGCTCGCCGAAGACGCGCGCGAGGTCTCGCGCCGGGCGACCACCATCGCCGAGCTCGAGGAAGCTGTGCGCGCCTTCGAAGGCTGCGCGCTGAAGCGCACGGCCAAGAACACGGTGTTCGCCGATGGCGTGGCCGGCGCGCCGGTGATGATCGTCGGCGAGGCGCCGGGCGCCGACGAGGACCGGCTCGGCAAGCCGTTCGTGGGCGTGAGCGGCCAGCTCATGGATCGCATGTTTGCCGCCATCGGCATGAGCCGCGAGCGCGATCTCTACATCACCAACATTCTGTTCTGGCGGCCGCCGGGCAACCGCACGCCGACTTTGTCCGAGCAGGCGATCTGCCTCGCCTTCACCCGCCGCCACATCGAGCTCGCCAGGCCGAAGGTCGTGGTGCTGGCCGGTGGCACGGCGGTCAAGGCGGTGCTGAACACGACCGAGGGCATCACCCGCCTGCGCGGCAAATGGACGACGCTCACGCTCGACGACGGCAGCGAAGTGCCCGCGCTGCCCACCTTCCACCCCGCCTACCTGCTGCGCACCCCCGCCAGCAAACACCAGAGCTGGGCCGACCTGCTGTCGCTCGACAAGAGGTTGAAGGAGCTGGGCGTTCGCTGATTCGATCAAGGGAGAGCGCCACGGGAGTGGCACGCTCCGATGGGCGCTAACGCGCTGTTTTAAATGGATTTTCGGAAACAAATTGCGCGCAGCATTGATCCGTCAAGGGTCACCGCGAGACAAATTCCAGGAGGTGCGACCTCCGCTTCATTTGTTTCGTCTATTTCGTTTGTTTCGTTTATTCGCCCGGACTTCGGCTTTTCCAACCGCCGGCTAGAACCTTTGCGAGCGAGAACGACCGAACCGAGCATCCCCCAGACCTCACCCTGAGGAGCATCGCGCAGCGATGCGTCTCGAAGGGTGGAAACACGCACCTTGCCTGTTGCCCATCCTTCGAGACGCGCCGCTTCGCAGCGCTCCTCAGGATGAGGTAAGTGCTTGAATCGATTCAATTCATTTCCGGTCAGACTCTCAGGATGAGGTGAGTGGGTCATTTTGAGACGGAAAGCCTCTAGAGGCTCTTCCTCAGGAAGAACTTCTTATGGCCCGGCGGGTAGTCGTCGAGGGTGGCGAAGACCTCGTAGCCGCGCTTCTCGTAGAACGGGCGGGCCTGCCAGGTGTGGGTGTCGAGATGGGCGGAGTGGCAGCCGCGTGTGCGGGCATAGTCCTCGGCGGCGTCCATCAGGCGCGTGGCGTGACCCTGGCCGCGCAACGCCTCGTCGACCCAAAGGGTCGACACGAACAGCCAGTCCGACCAGAGGTAGCCGAGCAGGCCGCCCAGCGTCTCGCCCTTCTCGCCCTTCAGGAAAATTTTGCAGGGATAGTAGTCGGACCTGCCGGTGCGGCTCGAATTGAACATCGACAGACGATCGCCCACATAGCTCGCGGCGCTCGTATTGTCGGGATCGAAAAAGAGTTCGACCTTTTCCATCAGCGCCCAGCCACCTCAGCGCAGCGCGGCGCGCTGGCGAACGAGGGCCAGCACGCTGCGCCCGATCGGCATGTCGACGCCGACCCATTCCGACATCTCGACGACGGCGCCCAGCAGCGCCTCGATTTCCAGCGGGCGGCCGCGTTCGAGGTCCTGCAGCATCGAGGTCTTGTGGGCACCCACTTCGGCGCCTCCGGCGATGCGCTTGTCGACGTTGATCGCGAACTTCACGCCGAGCTTCTCGGCGACAGCCTGCCCCTCGACCATGAGCGCGCGGCAGACCGCATGGGTCCCCGGATCGCCGATCACCTTGTCGAGAGTCGCGCCGGTCAGCGCGCTGATCGGGTTGAAGGCCATGTTGCCCCAGAGCTTGACCCACAGCTCGTCGCGGATGCGCGGGCGCACCGGCGCCTTGAGACCCGCCTTGATCAGCAGCTCCGACAGCTTCGCCGCACGTTCGCTGCGGCTGCCGTCCGGCTCGCCGAGCGTGAAGCGGTCGCCATAGGTGTGGTGGATCACGCCGGGCTCGACCACGTCGGCCGCGGGATAGACGATGCTGCCCAGCACCTGCGAGGGCGGCAGCGCGGCCGTGAGTTCACCGCCGGGATCGACCGACTCGATGCGCTTGCCTTCGAATGCGCCGCCCAGCTTGTAGGTGTACCACCAGGGCACGCCGTTGATCGCCGCGACGATGGTGGTGTGCGGCCCGATCAGCGGCTTGAGCTGCGCCATCGCCGGCAGCAGCGAGTGCGCCTTAAGGGTCAGGACGAGATAGTCCTGCGGGCCGATCTCCTTCGGATCGGAGGCGACCCGGGGTTCCGTCACCGTCTCCTTGCCCTCGCTCAGCAGCATGAGGCCCCTGGTGCGCAGCGCCTCGCCATGGGGGCCGCGCGCCACCACGGTGACGGGCGTGCCGGCCATTTCGAGCTTGGCCGCCATCAGGCCGCCGATCGCACCGGCGCCGAAAACGCAGATCGAGGTCACGTCATCGTCCTCAGGCTTTTGCCTCGGCGAGGCCGAGCTTGGCGGCAAGGCCGATGCGCTGCAGCTTGCCGGTGGCGCCCTTGGGGATCTCGCTCACGAACACGACCTTGCGCGGCACCTTGAAGTCGGCCGCATGCTTGGCCACGAAGTCGCGCAGCTCGCGCTCCGTCGCCTCCTGGCCTGCCCGCAGGACGACAACCGCGCCGACATCCTCGCCCAGCATGTGATGGGGGATCGCGAAGGTCACGCACTGCTCGACCGCCGGATGATCCATCAGGATCGTGTCGACCTCGATCGGGCTGATCTTCTCGCCGCCGCGGTTGATGATCTCCTTCAGGCGGCCGGTCAGGAACAGGTAACCGTCCTCGTCGAAGCGGCCCTGGTCGCCGGTGCGGAACCAGCCCTCGGCGAAGGCCTTCAGATTGGCATCGGGGTTATTGTCGTAGCCCGCCGTCACGTTCGGTCCCTGGATCACGACCTCGCCGATCGTGCCCTGGGGCAGGAAGTGGCCGGCCTCGTCCATGATGGCAATCTTCGGCCCCGCCGGCAGGCCGACGGCGCCCGGCTTGCGTTTGCCCGGGGGCAGCGCATTCGACGCCATCTGGTGGCTGGCCTCGGTCATGCCGTAGGCCTCGATCACCGGGCAGTCGAAGGCGGCTTCGAGTTCCAGCATGACCTGCGGCGGCAGCGAGGCCGACGAGGAGCGGACGAAGCGCAGCCTGGCGGCCTTCGCGGCGTCGGCATGGCTGCGCAGCCGCGTCAGGATCGCCTGGTGCATGGTCGGCACGGCCGTGTACCAGGTGGGCTTCACCTCCTCGAGCTGGGCGAAGAAGCGCAGCGCGTTGAAGCCCGGCGTGCACGACACCGCGGCGCCGGCGCCGAGCGACGAGAGCGTCGCGGCGATCAGCCCGTGGATGTGGAACAGCGGCATGATGTTCATGCAACGGTCGCCCGGCGTCAGCGCCAGCGATTCCGCGATATGGCGCGCCGAGGCCGCAAGGTTGGCCGTCGACAGCGGCACGATCTTCGGCCGCGCGGTCGTGCCCGACGTGTGCAGCACCAGCGCGATCTCGCCGTCGACCGACGTGCCGGGACTCGCGGCCTTGGCCGGCTTCAGCGCCGACACGTCGAGCGTGAAGCTTCCGGCCGGACCGTCGGCGGTCGGGATCAGCTCGATGATCGGCACGCCGACCTTCTCGGCCATGCCGCGTACGGGGCTGTCCATGCCCAGCTGCACAATCACCGCCTTGGGCTTCAGGTCGTCGAGGTAGAACTCGAACTCGTCGGCACGATAGGCGGGATTGAGCGGCGCCGAGCTGGTGCCGGAGGCGACGGCGATGAACGAGGACGCCATCTCCGGCCCGTTCGGCGCGACCATGGCGACGCGGTCGCCGCGGCCGATGCCGACGGCGTTCAGTGCCGCCAGCGTATCGTCGGTCAGCTTCTTCAGGCCGCCATAGGTGAGCCACGGCCGTCCCGGCGCGCCGATGGCCGGCGCGTCGGGCTTGCCCGCTGAGGTGACGTCGTAAACGGTCTTGATCATCGCTTCGTCCTCAGGCGGCCGCTTTCTCGTCGGCGATGATGCGATCGTACGCCGGCAGGGTCAGGAACTCGTAGAACTGAGGCTGCTCGACCAGGTCGATCATGAGCTGGGCTGCATCCTCGTAGCGGCCCTTGGCATAGGCTTCCTCGCCGATCTGCGCCTTCACCTTGTCGTTCTCCTCGCGCACGATCTGGCGCACGAGTTCCTTGGTGATGGCCCGCCCGTCGTCGAGCTTCTGGTTGTGGCGCACCCACTGCCAGACCTGCGCGCGGCTGATCTCGGCGGTGGCGGCGTCTTCCATCAGGTTGAACAGCGGCACGCAGCCGATGCCACGCAGCCACGCCTCGACATAGCCGATGCCCACGGCCACGTTCTGGCGCAGGCCCGCCTCGGTCTTCGGCCCCGTGGGGATCTGGATCAGGTCGGCGGCCGTGACATGCACGTCCTGGCGCTTGCGCGCGATCTGGTTGGCCTCCTTCATGACCGCGTCGAACTCGGCCTTGGCGATCGGCACCAGGCCGGGATGGGCGACCCACGTGCCGTCATGGCCGTCGCCGGCCTCGCGCTTCTTGTCGGCGTGAACGCGGCCCATCGCCTCCTCGTTGGCCTTCGGGTCGTTCTTGATCGGAATCTGCGCCGCCATGCCGCCCATCGCATGCACTTCGCGGCGGTGGCAGGTCTTGATCACGAGCTGGCTGTAGGAGCGCAGGAAATGCGAGGTCATGCCGACCGTGCCGCGATCCGGCAGCACCGCCCATTCCTGCTCGCGGAACTTCTTGATGAAGGAGAAGATGTAGTCCCAACGGCCGCAGTTGAGGCCGGCGGAGTGATCCTTCAGCTCCCACAGGATCTCGTCCATCTCGAAGGTGGCGACGATCGTCTCGATCAGCACGGTGGCCTTGATCGACTTCTGCGGCACGCCGAGCGCGTCCTGCGCGGCCACGAAGACGTCGTTCCAGAGGCGCGCCTCGAGATGGCTCTCCATCTTGGGCAGGTAGAAGTACGGCCCGGTACCGCGCGACAGCGCTTCCTTGGCGTTATGGAAGAAGTAGAGGCCGAAATCGAACAGCGACCCCGACATCGGCTTGCCGTCGACCGTCATGTGCTTCTCGAGCAGGTGCCAGCCGCGCGGACGCACGAACAGGACCGCCGTCTTTTCGTTCAGCTTGTAGGCCTTGCCGCTGACCGGATCGACATAGTCGATCTCGCGGCGGACCGCGTCGGCCAGATTATACTGGCCCTCGACCATGTTGGCCCAGGTCGGGGTCGAGGCGTCCTCGAAGTCGGCCATGAAGACGTTGGCGCCGCAGTTCAGCGCGTTGATGATCATCTTGCGGTCGACCGGCCCGGTGATCTCGACCCGGCGGTCCAGGATGTCCTTGGGCAGCGGCGCGACCGTCCAGTCGCTCTCGCGGATTTTCGCGGTTTCCGGCAGAAAATCCGGCTTCTCGCCGGCATCGAGGCGCTTCTGGCGCTCGACGCGCAGGGCCAGAAGCTCCTCGCGGCGGGCATTGAACTTGCGCTGCAGGTCGGCGACGAAGGCGACTGCCTCTTTCGTGAGCACCTTCTCGAAACCGGGCTTGAGGGCACCGTCGATCGTCACACCTGCAGGAAGGTCCAAAGCCGCCATCGTCGTTCCCCTCGAAATTCGCTCGGTTTCAGTCGAAAGGGCGATTTACCGCCTTGAGGCGGTACCCGGCAAGGCGCTACGAGGGTTCATGGACGCCGCTTTCGTCATAGACTGGCTGAATCTGCTGCTGCGCTGGGCTCACATGATCGTGGGCATCGCCTGGATCGGCGCCTCTTTCTATTTCATCTGGCTGGACAACCACCTGCACAAGCCGCTCGACCCCGCCGACGAGGCCAGGGGAATCGGCGGCGAGGTCTGGGCGGTCCATGGCGGCGGCTTCTACACGGCCAAGAAGTTCAAGGTCGCGCCGGAGCGGCTGCCGCCGGAGCTGCACTGGTTCAAGTGGGAAGCCTACACGACGCTCGTCACCGGCTTCTTCCTGCTCTGTCTCGTCTATTACTACGGGGCCGAGGTCGCGCTGATCGATCCGTCGGTCCTGCCGCTGACGAAGGTGCAGGCGATCGCCATCGGGCTCGGGTTCCTCGTGCTCGGATGGCTGGTCTACGACTTTCTCTGCCGCTCGACCCTGGGCCAGGACGACGTCGTGCTGGGCGGCCTCATTTTCCTGTACTGCGTCGTCGCCGCCTGGGCGCTCTGTCACATCTTCTCCGGCCGCGGCGCCTACATCCATTTCGGCGCGATGCTCGGCACCATCATGGTGCTGAACGTCTATTTCGTGATCATCCCGGGCCAGCGCGAGCTGGTGAAGGCCAAGGAAGAAGGCCGCATCCCCGACCCGATCCACGGGCTGCGGGGCCGCCAGCGCTCGGTCCACAACACCTATTTCACACTCCCGGTGCTGTTCACGATGATCAGCAACCACTATGCGGGCCTCTACGGCCACGAGTGGAACTGGGTGCTGCTGCTTACGATCTCGATCGCCGGCGCCCTGATCCGCGTCTGGTTCGTCCAGCGCCACAAGGGCAATGCCAACCCGCTGGTCCTCGCGGCGGGTTTCGTCTTCATCGCCATCACGGCACTTCTTTCGCTGCCGAGGCCAAGCGCCGACGGCGGTGGACCTGTGGCCTTCGCCGAGGTCCAGCCCATCATCCAGGCGCGCTGCACGTCCTGTCATGCCGCAAAGCCCACCCAGGAGGGCTTCCTGGCGCCGCCCAAGGGACTCCTGCTCGAGACCCCCGCGCAAATTCGCGCCATGGCCGCGGCCATCAACCAGCAGGCCGCCGCCTCGCGTGTCATGCCGCCCGGCAACATGACGAACATCACCGATGCCGAGCGCCGCATGATTGCGCGCTGGTTCAAAGGCGGCGCACAATAACGGCATGAACATCCGCACCCGCGGCTTGCCGTGGCGCCGTCTGCTGACGGCGGCGCTGGCGGCGGTCGCGATCTTCCTCTTCTGGACCCAGACCTCCGAACGCGGACAACGCGAAGTCGCGCGCGGCCCAGCGATTTCCGCCGAGGCGCGCGAGGCGGGCCCGGGCTGGGGAGCGAGTGTCGGCTTCGCCGACCAGCGCCGCCTCGACGATCACTATCAGAAACACGGTGCCGAGTTCGGTCGCATCTCCAAGCAGGACTATCTTCGGCAGGCGCAGCTGCTGCGCGACGCCAAGGTCGGCGGACCGATCCTCGAGACGGTGCGGCGCGATGGCGTGGTGACGCGTTTCGACCGTGACACTGGCGCCTTCATCGCCTTCAATGCCAATGGCGTCATACGCACCTTCTTCAAACCCAACGACGGCGAGCGCTATTACCGTCGGCAATCAGAAAGAGGGAACGATTGAACCCGCCGTCACCTCCGCCCGGCCCGCCCAACGTGGCCGACCTGCAGGAACTGATCGACCAGTGGGCGACTTTCGCCCGCGGACTCGAGCGGGAAGACTACACGTTCGATCTCGACAACTGGCTGAATGACGTCGACGTGCGCGAGCTGATCCTTGAGGCGCTGCCGATGTTCAGCCGCGAGGAGATGGGCGACCACGCGCTGAAGCTCGACGAGGCCGACCGGGTCTTCATGGCCGCGACGCGCGACTTCAAGCGCTGCGTCTGGGGCGGCGGCACGGCGCGCAAGGAACATTGGACCGCCCAGAAGAACTGGTGGTACTTCCGCACACCGGCCCGCTCCAACGCCCAGCTTGAAGACGAGCTCCTTACGGTTCGCTAAGACGAAGTCATGAGCACGCCGAAAATTCTGGTCGAGGCCCAGGGGCCGGTGACCATCATCACCATCAACCGGCCGCAGGCCAGGAATGCGCTGGACAACGAGGCGGCACACGGGCTTGCCGACGCGCTGCGCGCCTTCGAGGCCGACGCCGAAGCCCGCGTCGCCGTGCTGACGGGCGCCGGCGGCGCCTTCTGTGCCGGCGCGGACCTCAAGGAGCTGGGCTCGGGCACGGACTATTTCCCGTGGGCCGGCAGCGACCAGGGCCCGCTGCGGGCGCCGCTGTCCAAGCCGGTGATCGCGGCCGTCGAGGGACATGCCTGCGCCGGCGGCCTGGGCGTCGCGCTGTTCTGCGACATCCGCATCGTCGACGACACGGCGACCTTCGGCGTGTTCTCGCGCCGCTGGGGCGTGCCGATGAGCGACGGCACGACCGTCCGCCTGCCGCGCATCGTGGGCCAGGGCCGCGCCATGGACATGCTGCTGACCGGCCGCGCCGTCGGTGCCGACGAGGCGATCGCGATCGGGCTGGCCACGCGCAAGGTGGCGCGCGGGACGACGCGCGCCGAGGCCGAGGCGCTGGCCCGCCAGATCGCGGGCTTCCCGCCGATCGCGATGACGACGGACCGCCGGTCGGCCTACGAGAGCTTCGACCGCGACGAGGCGTCGGCGATCCGTCGCGAGATGGAACTGTCGCTCGAGGCACGGCGACGGGAATCGCAGAGCGGTGCGGCGCGCTTCGCCCAGGGCGAAGGCCGGCACGGCCAGTTCAAGAAATAATCCGGGAGTTAGAGATATGCGGGCGCTGGTTTGTCATGCCTATGGTCCGATCGACAGTCTGAAGGTCGAGGACATTCCCCAGCCCGTGCCGAAGGCCGGCGAGGTGCTGGTCAAGGTGCGGGCCGCGGGCGTGAGTTTCGCCGCGATGCTGGGCGTGCAGGGCAAGCACCAGAACAAGCCGCCCATGCCCTATGTGCCCGGCAACGAGCTGGCCGGCCATGTCGTGGCACTGGGCGAAGGCGTGACGAACGTGTCGATCGGCGACCGCATCGCGACGGGCGTCAGCCAGGGTGCTTTCGCCGAGTACGCGACGGCGGCGGCCGCGAACCTCGTGCAGATCCCCGAGATCATGCCCTATGCCGAGGCGACCAATTTTCCGACTCTCTACCCCACGGCCTATGGCGCCCTGAAGTGGAAGGCCAACCTGCAGCCTGGCGAAGTGCTGCTGGTGCACGGCGCGGGCGGCGGCTCGGGCCTCACCGCCATCGAGGTCGGCAAGGCGATGGGCGCGGTGGTGATCGCCAGCGCCGGCGGCGCCGACAAGCTGAAGGCCGCGCAGGAGGCCGGCGCCGATCACCTGATCGACTATCGCGCGGAGGATTTGCGCACCAAGGTGCTGGAAATCACCGGCGGCCGCGGCGCCGATGTCATTTACGATCCGGTCGGCGGATCGGCCTTCGATGCGTCGCTGCGGTGCGTGGCGCCCGAGGGCCGCATCATCCCGATGGGCTTCGCCAGCGGCACCGTCCCGCAGATCCCGGCCAACATCCTGCTGGTCAAGAACGTGACGGTGATCGGCTTCTACTACGGCTACTGGAATGGCTGGGGCGGCAAGGGCGCGCCGTCGCCCAAGGAGGCGGAGGCTCTCGCCCGGCGTCGTGCCCTGGTGGCCGCGGCGCAGTATGAACTCACGAACTGGTTCACCGAGGGCAAGCTCAAGGCGACCGTTGCCGCAACGTACGACCTTGCAGATTGGGTGAAGGCTTTTCGCCTGATCGAGGAACGCACCGTCGTCGGCAAGGCCGTCCTCGTTCCGTAACACGCGGGCGCTTGTGGGCCGTGCCGTCGTTCCGGCATAGTCCGTTGGCATGCCGGTCCAGTGGACAATCTCCAAGCCGCACCAACTGGTGATTGCTGTCGCGCGTGACGAATTGCGACTTGGGGATGTCGAAGAGTATCTCGACGGCGTGACCGTCGCCGATGCCCTGCCCTACCGAAAGATCTTCGACACGACGCAAGCCAGCATGATGCTGAGCGACGCCGACATGATGGCGCTCGGCGCTCGTATCCGCGCCTACATGAAGATCGCGACGCTCGGCCCCCTCGCCATCGTCGCCGTGACCGAACGCGCCTACCAGCAGGCCCGCCTGTTCGAGACGCTGGCAGATGGAGACCGCCCGGTGAAGATCTTCCGCGAGCTGCACAAAGCCCGCGAATGGCTGGACGGGTTCGACTCAGGCTCCTGATTTACGCCGGCCAGACCTTCGGAAATGTCTCGCATTCGAGCCGGTCGCCCGGCTTCAGCCCGTGCCCCTGGATGGGCGGCGAAATCTGGCCGACGCGGGCGCCGTAGCGGGCATCGTCGCCGCACCAGCGCGTCGCCCAGGCGCGACGGCGACGGGCGGTCGAGCGGTTGCCCGAGGCGCCGTGGAGCGTGAGTGCGTGGAAGGCGATGACGTCGCCCGGCTCCATGTCCCAGGCGAGGAACTCGTGCTTGTCGCGCTCGGCATCGAGATCGGGCAGCGGCTCGAAGCGGCTGTCCTGGACCTGCAGATCGACACCGCCCTGCTTGAAGAACTTGGGCTGGAACCAGCGCCCCCAGCGATGCGAGCCCTTCACATATTCGACGCAGGTCTCGCGATCGACCGGATCGAGCGGCGTCCACAGCGAGATCACCTGCTCGCCGTCGATCGGATAGTAGGGCTGATCGTGATGCCAGGGCGTACGCTCCTGCGTGCCCGGTTCCTTCACCAGCAGATGGTCGTGATAGTAGACGACCTCCGTGGAGCCCATGAGCTTCGCCACGATCTCGCGCGCCGGCGACTCATAGACGAAGGCGCGGGCGGCCCGATGGCGCTGCCAGAGCTGGAAGTCGACGAAGAACAGGCCGGGCGCGCCCTGCGGCGTGTTGATCCGCACCATCGGCCCGGGGCTCGCCATGTCGTCGTCCACGGCCGCGCGCATCCGCTCGATCCATTCCATGGGAATGGCGCCGCGCAGGCAGACGGCGCCATCCTCGCGGTAGCGGGCGATCTCGGCGTCGGTCGGCATCGGCATCGGAGGTCAGCTTCCCTGCAGCATGCGCAGCGGCGTGTAGACCAGCACCGTTTCGCCCTTCTGGTTCTTGACCAGGTTGGTGGTCCTGACCAGGGCGCGCATCGGGTCCTTGGAGGTCGGCTTGATCTCGGTGATCTCGATCTCGACGTGGAGCGTGTCGTTCACGTAGGTCGGCCCCTTGATGTCGAAGCCCATCGACAGGAAGGCGAGACCCGTTCCCTGCAGGGTCGTCGGGATCACCAGGCCTTCGGCCATGGAGTAGACCAGGGCGCCCGGCACGGGATGCCCGCCGCGCATGGGCGCGTGCTCCCGGATGTATTCCTTGTTCGTGAACAGCTCCTCGGAAAAGCCGCAAAGGGTCACGAAATTCAGGAGATCGGCCTCGAAGATGGTCCGGCCATAGGTGACGAACTTGTCGCCGATCTTGAGGTCACGCCAGTTCCAGCCTTCACCGAGCTGTTTCATGGGGTCGTTCCCTTAGTGAGCGTGGGCGGGATGGGCGCCTTCGCGCAGCTTGTAGAGCCTGCTGCAGTAGGGACACTCGACGTGTCCTTCCGGGCCCAGGTTGAGGTACACTTTGGGATGGCCCAACGCGCCGCCCCCGCCATCGCAGGCGACGCGGTCAGTATCGACAGTGATGACTTCAAACGGCTCCGTCACGATCCCACTCCTGTTACGCCGGCGGATGATAGCGGCCTCCGCGGCCGCGGTCATGCTCTCAGCCTGCGCCCCGACGGTCGTTCCGGCGGGCGGCGCGGTGCAGACGCCGCGGCTGACCGACGACCGTTATGTCGCGGCGGACGGGACTGCGCTACCGCTGTCGGTGTGGCCTGCGGCAAACGGCGCCCCCAAGGCGGTCATCCTCGCGCTGCACGGCTTCGGCGACTACCGCATGGCCTGGGAGGAGCCGGCCGGAAGCTGGTCGGGCGCCGATATCACCACCTACGCCTACGACCAGCGAGGCTTCGGCGGCAGCCCGACCCGGGGCCGCTGGCCGGGCACGGATACGCTGGTCGAGGATGCCAGGGCGGTCGCCGCCCTCGTGCGTGCGCGCCATCCCGGTGTGCCGTTCTACCTGGCCGGCGAGAGCATGGGCGGCGCAGTGGTGCTGGTAGCGGCCGATCGCGGGACCGAATCGGACGGTTTGATCCTGTCGGCGGCGGCCGTCCGCTCGCGCGACACGTTCGGGCCGGTGGCCAGTGCCGGCCTGTGGTTCTTCGCCCACACCATCCCCTGGATGCCCGCGGGGCCGACCTCGATCGACTATCAGCCGACCGACAACCCCAAGACCATCGAGAAATTGCGCAACGACCCGATGATGCTGCGCCAACCCCGCCTCGACATGGCCTATGGTCTGGTCGACCTGATGGACGATGCGCGCGCTTCCGCGGCCCGGGTCGACCAGCCCTATCTCATGATGTACGGGCTGGGCGATCGCATCGTATCGCAGGAGCCGGTCAAGGCGGCCATCGCGATCATGCCGCCCCGTCCCGATTCAAAACTCGCTTTCTACAAGAACGGCTATCACCTGCTGATGCGCGACAAGGCCGGACCGGCCGTGACCGAAGACGTCATGTCGTGGATATCGAACCACGAAGGCCAACTCCCGTCAGGCGCGGACGCCTCGAAATCCCTGCCCGAAATGTCGAGCCTTTGGGGATCGAAGCGCAGCAGTCGGGCCAGCGCTAGGTCCCGCAGCGAATGACGACCGACGCGGGACCACGGATCTGCGCCATGTCGCCGCGCGTCGGCATGTTTTCCATATTCAGCCTGACAAAGCTGCCGCCCGTGCTGTTGCACATCGCGACCGCGCGAGTCTGACACGCGCCGGGTTCCCTGCAGCTGATCGCGATGGCGGGCTTGCCGTCGGTCCAGGTGACCTCGGTCGCATTCGTTTCCGTCCGGGGATCCTGGCCGGGCGTGCTCTTCGCCATGCTGCAGGCCGCGACCAGACCTGTGATGCCCATCACGAACATCCACCGCATCGTCGATCGCGTTCCCATTGTCTCTCTCCCCTTGGCCCCGTCAGACGGGCGACAAACAGTACCGCGCGCTGCCGGACAGGTGCAAGGTCGGCCGATTCGTGGCCTACTGCGAGACATGAAAACCTGTCTCGGTATACTGCTTTCGTGCGCCGCTGCAGGACTGTTGCTGGTCCCTTTTTCGGGGCATGCCCAGCAGTCCAGCGAGCAACTGGCGGCGCGCTGCGCCCAGCTCGGGGGGCTGTTCGACCGGTTCAATCTGCAGCGCGGCGAAGGCTCGGGCGGCCCCAACATGGCGCGTCTCGGCGCCGCCCTCGATTGCCAGAGAGGCCGCTACCAGCAAGGCATCAAGGCGCTGGAGGAGCTCCTCCAGCGCAACCGCATTCCCTATCCGCCGGCCGGTTGAAGGCTACTTGCCCTTCAGCTTGAACTCGCGCCACAGGACGATGCCGCTGGCATTGTCGAGCGCCATGCCATCGAGCTGCTTCTTCAGCTCGATGGCCGTCGGACGCCAGATGAGGGTGCTCTCCCCGCTCGCGCCCTCGAAGCGGCCCGTGCCGCCCGTCAGCCTGAACGTGCCACGGCAGCCGACGAGCTCGTAGCCGGCACAGTCCCATTCGCCCCAGGCGGTTGCGCCGTCGTGGGCCGTGAAGCTGCAGGCACCGGTGGCGCTGGTCTTGCGGCTGGCCTGGTCGATCTTCGACGACAGCGCACAGCCGACGCGGCCGGCCTGCTGCGGTCCCTCGTCGGTCTCGATGAACATGGGACCGGCCAGACTGCCCGCCACGACGAGCTGCTTCTCGCCGGCCCGCACGACCGAGCCGTTGGCGAGCACCACCGCGAAGGCATTGAAGGTCTGGGTCTCGTCCTGCGCGACCGCCGGAGCGGCGGCCAGGAGAACGAGGGCGCCTGCGAGGGCGCGACTGAACATCGCCATGGGCCGCCTCACTTGAAGTCGATGATGACGGCGTCGGCGCCGAGCGAAACGGCGAGGCCCTGGCGGCGCGTCTTCAGGTCGATCATCACGCCGTTGGTGTTCTCCAGCCACATCTCGCCCTTGCCCTGGTCGCCATAGGCCGCGCCATAGCGCGCCTGGCCGTAGGCGCCGGGAAACTGGCGCAGCTCCTTCAGATTGTAGACGTCGCCATAGGCTTCCATCTTGGAGACGCCGAACCCGCCAACGCCCAGGCCGCCGACCGAGAAACGATAGTAGCGGCCCTCGTAGTGAAGGGTGCCGTTGCCGACATTGCCGCTGCCGAAAAAGGCCACCTGGACCTGCTCGATGCTGACGGTTCCGGACTTGACCCGCTGCTGGGCGATCGCCGGCGCTGCCAGCATCGTTCCCATGGCCCCCACGGACCCGACCAGCGCCTGTCGGCGACCCAGCAACCCTGCTCTCTTTCCGCTCATCCAGCTCTCCCCGATCAACCGCTGTCCCTCATCACGCGTCGACGACGGCCGTGGCCTCAATTTCGACCAGCAGGCCCGGCACGGCAAGGGCGCTCACGGCGACCAGCGTCGATGTGACCACCGCGCCCTTCAGCGACTTAGCCAAAGCCGCGCTCACCGCCCCCATGTCACGGATGTCGGTCACGTAGATCGTCGTCCGCACGAGGTCGCCGAGCTTCGCCCCGGCGGATTTCAGCCCGGCCTCGATCTTGCGCATGGTGATCGTCGTCTGCTGGGCCGCATCCTTGCCCTGCACCTGTCCCTTGGGATTGAGCGAGGTCGTGCCCGACACGAAGACGAACGGCCCGCTCCTGATGGTACGGACGTAGAACCCCGCCACCTCGGTACCGTCGGGAAAGACTTTCTTGGCCATGCCTCACTCCACCTTCGATGCGCTATGCTGTCACTCTAGGCGGCCGTTCGCGCCGGGCAAAGGAGGAAGCCTTGTCACTCGATCGCTATCGCACCGCCATCGTCACCGGCGCGAGCCGCGGCATCGGCGCGGCGATCGTCCGCGAGCTCACGATCGGCGGGCTCGACGTTTATGCCGTCGCCCGTTCCGCCGAGGATCTGACGGAACTGGCCCAGGAAACCGGCTGCCGTCCGATGGCGCTCGACATCTCCCATCGCGACACGGTGCTGGGCGCCCTGGGCTCGCTCGACGCCGACATCCTGGTCAACAATGCCTCCGCCCCGGTGCGCGGCGGCCTGTCGTGGGAGACCGCTCCCGACGACATCGCCACGCTGATGGACGTCAACCTGCGCGGCACGCTCAACTGCCTCGCCGCCGTCGTGCCCGGCATGCGGGCGCGCGGGCTGGGGCATATCGTCAACCTCGGCTCGACGTCGGGCACCTGGGCGCTGCCGGGCATGCCGGTCTATGCCATGACCAAGGCCGCCATCCACAATCTCAGCCAGACGCTGCGCCTCGACCTGCACGGTTCGGGCGTCCGGGTCAGCGAGATCTCGCCGGGCAGGGTCGAGACCGGCGCCCATCTCGACCTGATGGCGGATCGCGAGGAAGGACGTCGCCGCTTCTACGAAGGCTTCGAGACGCTCCAGCCCGCCGACATCGCCGAAGCCGTCATGTTCGTGCTGGGCGCCCCGCAGCGCATGGATGTGAGCTTCATGGAGATCGTGCCCACCGACCAGTCGTATGGCGGCTCGCAATTCCATCGCCGCCGCTGAAGTCCGGCACGTCACTTGCAGAGCCGTCGTCCGTCGATCAATCAGGGAACCATGAACCTCAAGAATCTCGCCGCCATCCTCGACCCGCAGGCACCGGCCGACCGCCCCTTCATCATCCAGGTCTCGCCCGAGGGCGACGAACAGCTCCGGCTGAGCTACGGCCAGGCGCGTACCCGGATCGCCGCCCTTGCGCGCGGCCTGCTGAAGCGCGGGCTCGGGCGCGGCGAGGCCGTGGCCATCGTGGCGGCCAACAGCGCCGACTATCTCGTGCTCTACATGGCGACGATGGCGGCCGGGCTGGTGTCGGTCTGCGTCAATCACAAGCTGCCGCGCGAGACGGTGGCCCACATCATGAAGGACTCTTCCGTCAAGCTGGCGATCGCCGACGCCGAGCGCGCACCGCTGGTCGGTTCGCTGGTGCCGACCGTCGCGATCGAGGAGCTCGACGGTCTGCTCGACGCGGGTCCGTTCGAGCCGGTCGACATGGCGCCCGAAGAGGTCGCCATGATCCTCTACACGTCGGGTTCGACCGGCCTGCCCAAGGGCGTGCCGCTGACGCATGGCGGCTACCTCTGGGCGACCGGCGCCACGCCGGAGCAGCGGCCCGGCATCGAAGGACAGAAGATCATCATCGCCGCGCCGCTGTTCCACATGAACGGCCTGTTCAGCGCCAAGATGGCGATGATCAACGGCGGCACGATCGTGCTGATGACCAATTTTACGGCCCGCGGCTTCATCCGCGCCATCGACCGCAATCGCGTCGCCATGATCACCTCGGTGCCGACCATGCTGGCGCTGGTGATGCGCGAGACCGAGGACCTGGCCAGGGCAGACCTCGGCTGCGTCACGACGGCGGTCACCGGCTCCGCACCCTCGACCGCGGAATTCTTCGAGCAGATGCACCGGATGTTCCCCAATGCCGAGACGGCCAACAGCTGGGGCACCACGGAGTCCGGGCCGCTGGGCTTCGGACCGCATCCCGATGGCGTGCCGAAACCGATGGGTGCGCTGGGCTATCCACGCAACAACATCGAGGTGAAGTTCGTCGGCGGCGCGGAGACCGGCGCCACGCAGGGCGTACTCCACATCCGCACGCCGGCGCTGATGAGCGGCTATCTCAACCGCGAGGCCGATACGAAGAAGCGCCTGATCGACGGCTGGTACGATACCGGCGACGTGATGCGGCGCGACGAGAACGGCTTCGTCTTCTTCGTCGGCCGTGCCGACGACATGTTCCAGTGCGGCGGCGAGAACGTCTATCCCGGCGAGGTCGAGAAGCTGCTGGGCCAGCATCCCGACGTGGCCCAGGCCTGCGTCGTGCCGGTACCCGACGAGATCAAGTACCAGCTCCCGGTCGCCTTCGTCGTCGCGAAGCCCGGCACGTCACCGACCGAGGAGGCGCTGCGCCGCTTCGCCCTCGCCAACGGCCCGGCCTACGCCCATCCGCGCGCCGTCTGGTTCGTCGACGAGCTGCCGCTCGCGGGCACGAACAAGATAGACCGCAAGACGCTGGTCGACCGCGCGGTGGCGACCTACGCGAGAGACGACGCGAAGCGCGTTTGATTTGCAGCTCCTAAAACCCGTCGTCTCTCCACTGCGCGCTACGCGCTCCGGTCGAGACGACGGGGATTCTTCAGGAGTCCGCCGTAAACCCGATCTTCTTCACGATCGGGCCCCAGCGGTCGTAGCTCTCCTTGAGCAGCGCGCCGAGTTCCTGCGGGGTCGAGGACTTCACCTCGAGGCCCATGACGGCGAGGCCGTCGATCACGTCCTTCTGGGCGAGCGCGGCGCGCAGGGCCTCGTTGGCGCGCATCACGACCGGCGCCGGAGTGCCGCCCGGGGCGAAGAAGCCGAACCACTCGGAGAAGACCAGGTCCTTGTAGCCCTGCTCGGCAAAGGTCGGCACGTTCGGCGCGAAGCGGTTGCGGGTCGCGCCCGAGACGCCGAGGAGGCGTGCCTTGCCGGCGGCGACCTGCTGGGTGAACTCGCCGACCGGGCCGGAGACGGCCTGGATCTGGCCGCCGACCATGTCCTGCACCGCGGGCTGCGTGCCGCGATAGGCGACATGTTTCAGCTCGATGCCGCCCGCCTGGCCCAGCAGCACGCCGATGAAGTGCGGCACCGAGCCGGCCGCCGGCGATCCGTAGTTGGCCTTGTCCGGGTTGGCTTTGCACCAGGCCAGGAACTCCGGGATGTTCTTCACGCTCTCGGGCACGGCGGGGCCGACGCAGAAGCCGAAGTCGAAGATGCAGGCGAGCGTCACCGGGGTCACGTCGGTGAAGGCGTCGTAGTTGAGCTTCTTGTAGATGTGCGGATAGATCATCAGCATCGATGCCGGCGTCTGCAGGATCA
>JBILYJ010000408.1:0-5106 GCA_044377795.1 Reyranella sp.
GCGGTCGCGAGGGCGATGGAGAGTCGGAAGGTCTTCATGAGGTTCACCGTGCGGCTCAGTAGCAGGGCAGGAGGGGCGGCTTGCCGCAGCTGGGCGCGTTGTAGCGCTGCTGGTAGCGCGGATCGATGTCGGGCGGAGGCGGTGCGCCGGCCCCGCTGTTGGAGCCGCCGCCGGCATACGGGTACGGATTGACGGGCCGGGTCGGCGCCGGATTGGACCAGCCGCTGAACGTGCTGGTGCCGTCCGGATCGCCGATCGCCGGCGTCTCGCCGCCGGTCGTCTGGCTCTGGCCATAATACTGGGCGCCGTGCGAGCCGATGCCGAACCAGATCGTGTCGATGAACACAGAGGCCGGACCGTCGGCGGCGCCGAGGCTGCCCTCCAGCACGTCGACGTCGAAGGTGAGCTTCTCGCCCTCGAGCCTGGCGGTCTTCAGGGTCACGACCAGGTCCGACACGTTGCCGCCATCCTTGTGGAAGACGGAGACCGTGGCGTTGGGCGCATCCTTGGCGAAGCTGCCGGTGCGCCAGAGGTCGGCCATGTCGGGCGTCACCATATGGCCGACCGAGCGCTTGGGCCGGCTGGTGAACAGGGTCGCCGTGGGCAACACGCCGTCGAGCACCAGCTTCTGGCCGTCGAGCTTCGCTGCGCGGGAATTGATGACGATCAGGGCCGTCGAATACTGCCGCGTGGCTGGCTTGCCGATCGTCTTCTGGGCGGGATGGGTGATGGCGTTGGGCGGTGCCGCGGGAGCGGGCGACGCCTGGGCGAATGCCAGCGCCGGCGTCAGGAGCAGGGCGGCCACAAGGCCGGACATGCACGTTGAGTTCATCTTCTGCTGGTCCTTCTTTCCCGGGCGTCCGTAGCCGGGCTCTGTATAGGCGAGGCGGGGTCCCGTGAGAAGGCCGGCCGCCTCCCTCGTCGGCCGCGCCGCCATTGACTTACCCCTTCCTGCGGCCCATTTTCCGGCCGCTTTCCCAGAAATTCACCCCAGCCGGAGGCCGGATGGCCAAAGAAGACTTGATCGAATTTACAGGCGTCGTGGCCGAGTTGCTGCCCAACGCGATGTTCCGCGTGAAGCTCGACAACGACCACGTCATTCTCGCCCACACCTCGGGCAAGATGCGCAAGAACCGCATCCGCGTTCTGGCAGGCGACCGCGTCACCGTCGAGATGACGCCCTACGACCTGACCAAGGGCCGCATCACCTTCCGCTTCAAGTAGGCGTTGCGCGCCTCGCCGATCCCCCCGCTCGTACTGGCCTCCGCGTCTCCGCGACGGCTCGACCTGTTGCGACAGGTCGGACTCGAGCCCGCGACGATCGATCCTGCCGACATCGACGAGACGCCCCGGATGGGCGAGCTGCCGCGCGCCTATGCGCTGCGCATGGCGCTGGCGAAACTCGCCGTCGTGAAGGAGCGTCACGCCGGCGCCCTCGTGCTGGCGGCTGACAGCGTCGTGGTCTGCAGTCGCCGCATCCTGCCGAAGACGGAAGAAGAGGCCGAGGCGCGGGATTGCCTCGCGAGACTGTCGGGCCGCCGCCATCGCGTGCTGGGCGGCGTTGCCGTGGCCGGTCCGGACGGCCGTGTGCGCACGCGCCTCGTCGAGACCATCGTGCGCTTCAAGCGCCTCGAGGCGGCCGAGATCGATTCCTATCTCGCGAGCGGCGAGTGGCACGGCAAGGCCGGCGGCTATGCCATCCAGGGCCGGGCCGCGGCCTTCGTCGCCTTCCTGTCCGGCTCCTACAGCAACGTCGTCGGCTTGCCGCTGTTCGAAACCGTGGCGCTCCTCGAAGCCTCTGCGCCATGAGCCGCGTCGATCGCCTCGTCTGCCATGTGCTGCCTACGGCGTTCCTGATGGCGCTGGTGACGGAGGGTCGCCTGGTCGAGCTGCAGGTGGTTCGCCGCGACCGGCCTTCGAGGGTCGAAAGCATCTTCCTCGGCCGCCTGGAGCGCGTGATGCCCGATCTCGATGCGGCCTTCGTCGACATCGGCATCGACCGCGCGGGCTTCCTGCGGGCCGAAGACCTCTCGGGCAGCGACGGCTGGCCGCCGCCCGGCGCGCCGGTCCTCGTGCAGGTGCGTAACGACGGCGAGGGCGACAAGGGTCCGCGCCTGTCGATGAACATCGCCATCAGCGGCCGCTATCTCGTCTACCATCCCAACGGTGCCGGCGTGACCTTCTCCCGCCGCATCGAGGGAGAGCTGGAGCGCGACCGCCTGCGCGGCCATGTCGAGGGTCTGCTGGACGGCGGGATCGTGCTGCGCACAGCCGCCGCCGGCGCCACCGCCGACGTCCTGCAGGCCGACGCCACGGGCGTGCTCGAACGGTGGGAGAAGATCCGGCGCCTGGCGCTCGACGTCGAGCCGCCGGCCGACCTGTCGTCGCGCATCCCGGGCGAGCGCGATCCGATCGCGCGGGCCTTGCGCGATCATGGCGCGGGCCTCGAGGAGGTGATCCTCGACGACCGCGCCCTGGCGCGCACCCTGCAGGACAGGATGGACCGGCTGGGCGAGAAGATCCGCGTCCGCTGGCACAACGGGACCATGCCGGCCTTCGACATCGACGACGTCGCAGGACAGATCGACACCGCGCTGGCCCCGCGCATCGTCCTGCAGAGCGGCGTCGAGGTGCTTTTCGAGCCCGGCGAGACGCTGTGCGCCGTGGACGTCGACAGCGCGGGCGCGGGCGGCCGCCAGGGCCGCGCGCCGCGCCGGCCGGTCGACGTCAATCTGGAGGCGGCGCCGGCGATCGCCCAGCAGCTCAGGCTGCGTAACCTCGCGGGCGCGGTGGTGATCGACTTCGTCACCATGCGCAGCGCCTACGACCGCGACAAGGTCCAGGCGGTGCTGGCCGAGCATCTGGCGAACGACCCGGTACCCACCCAGATCTACGGCTTCACCCGGCTCGGCCTGTTCGAGTTGACCCGCGCCCGGCGCGGCCCGACCCTGGCGGCCCAGCTCGAAGCGCTGGAAAAGAGTGATGACTGACCGGACCCCGCCGCTGCGCGCCGTGCGCATCGAACCGAAATGCCCGACCTGCGGAAAGCCCGCGGACCCCAAGTACAAGCCCTTCTGCCGCAAGCGCTGCGCCGACATCGACCTGGGCCGCTGGCTGAAGGAGGGATACCGCGTGCCGACCGACGAGGCGCCCGGCGAGGAAGACCTCGACGAGAGGGGTGGCGGTGCGTCTGGACAGCGGAGCTAGCCCGTCCTATAAGCCCGGCCGCCAACGAACGGTGTGCCCAGGTAGCTCAGTTGGTAGAGCATGCGACTGAAAATCGCAGTGTCGGTGGTTCGACTCCGCCCCTGGGCACCATTCGTCTTTTTTGTCCCCGTAACCGTTTGAAATAGCCCACCAATTTTTGTTGGTGGGACACTCGTCGGCGGCGGTGGGACAATTTCACCTGAACTTATTGCTTCTCATCGCCCACGCCGGCCCCAAATTCCTCCCAGATCACGCGCAGTGAAAGGTTGGTAAGCTCGGGGGGTCGAGAGCAAGTACCGGTCGAATCAACACTGGATCGCGGGCTCTAGACGGCGCGGGGGTGCTTCGGCACGCGCGGTTTTTATGCAAAACTGGGCGACATGAAGCACTACGAAGTCATCGTTATCGGCGCTGGCGTCGCCGGCATCTATCAGATCAAACGCCTGGCCGACCTCGGGATCGAGGCCGCCGTGCTCGAAGCCGGCAGCGATCTCGGCGGCACGTGGTACTGGAACCGCTATCCTGGCGCGCGCTTCGATTCGGAGAGCTACACCTACGGCTATTCTTTCTCCCGCGAGCTTCTGGATGAATGGCACTGGAAGGAGCGCTTCTCCGGCCAGCCCGAGAATCTGCGCTACCTCAACCACGTCGCCGACAAGTTCGGCCTGCGCAAGTACATGCAGTTCAATTGCCGGGTCGAGGCGGCGCACTACGACGAAGAGCAAAATCTGTGGCGCCTGCGGACAGCCGATGGACGGGAGTTTACCTCCCGCTTCGTCATCCTGGCGCTTGGGCTTCTATCGATCCCGACCCTGCCCCGCCTCGAGGGAATGGAGAGCTTCAGGGGCCGCTCGTTCCATACCTTCCACTGGCCACACGAGCCGGTCGAGATGGCGGGCAAGCGCGTCGCCGTAATCGGCACCGGCGCGACCGGAATCCAGGTGATAGGCGAGATCGCCGACAAGGTCGGGGACCTCACCGTGTTCCAGCGCCGGCCGAACTGGAGCGCGCCGCTTAACAACGGTCCGATTTCCGACGCCGAGATGGCCGACATCCGCCGGCGCTACGACGAGATCTTCGCCACCTGTGCCCGGACGCCGGGCGGGTTCGAACACGAGCCCGACCGTCGCGGCTTCTACGAAGTGACACAGGAAGAACGGCAGGCGCTGTGGGACAAGCTCTATGACGAGCCCGGTTTCGGCATCTGGCTCCGGAACTTCCGCGAAATTTTCACCGATGAAAAGGCGAACGCCGAGTTCTCTGAGTACATCGCGGACCGTATCCGCCGGCGCGTCAAGGATCCGAAAGTCGCCGAGAAACTCATTCCGCGCGATCATGGCTTCGGCGTCCAGCGTGTGCCGATGGAGACGCGCTATTTCGATGCCTACAATCGCTCCAACGTCCACCTGGTCGACATTAGCGAGACGCCGATCGTGCGCGTCACCGAAACCGGGCTACGCACCAGCGAACGTGACTATGAATTCGACATCATCGTCTACGCTACAGGCTTCGACGCCATCACCGGCGCCTTCGACAAGATCGATATCCGGGGCGTCGGCGGCGAGGCCCTGGCCGAGAAGTGGCGCACGACGATTTCGACCTTCCTCGGCATGACGATCCATGGCTTCCCCAACATGCTAATGCCGGCCGGCCCGCAAAGCGGCTCGGCCTCGACCAACTATCCTCGGGGCATTGAGACAGGCGTCAACTGGTGTACCGACTTGCTGGAGTACATGTGGGCCAAGGGCTACTCACGCGCCGAGGCGACGGCGGCTGCCGAGAAACGCTGGACCGATCATGTCACCAAAATGTACGCCATGATGCTGATGCGGAAGGCCAAGTCGTGGTTCACCGGCTACAATTCCAACGTGCCAGGCCATGAACAGGGCACCATCCGCT
>JBILYJ010000410.1:0-5065 GCA_044377795.1 Reyranella sp.
GTCCCAGAGCCTTTTCGATACGGCGAACGGTGTCGGTTCGCGCGTTGATCGACGGCGAGCAGATGACGAAGGCGCGTTTGGCGCCGGCGCGAGCGGCGACCTCCTTGAGGGAACTCTCGAGGACGTTGGTTCCGCAATACAGACGCCAGCTATGGCCCGAGGCGCGAAAGTTCACTCGATTTCCTCCTGCTTTCTGGATCTTTGTAAACCGATAGCACATTTTGCCGTCGGCCATGGCGGCAGCCCGCTATAGTGGCGGCGTCCGTCGCGTGGGGAGTGAGGTCCAGTGGCATCGCCGTCGTCCGTCACCGTCATGAGCGGTCTCGCCCTCGAGGTGGCCGTCAATCGCTGGCTGAAGCCGGCTTTCGAGGCTGCATCGCCCTATCGCCTGGAGATCGATTGGCGTCCGACCACGGCGCTCTTGAAGTCGATCGCCGAAGGGCAGCGTGCCGACGTCGTCATCGCCATCGACGGCGCCATGGACAGGCTCTGCGCCGACCGCATCGTGCGTCCCGAGACCCGCGTCTGTCTCGCCGATTCGATCCTGGGCGTCGGCGTCCGCGAGGGCGCGCCCAAGCCCGACGTCTCGACGGTCGAGGCGTTCAAGCGGACGCTGGTGGCTGCGAGGGCGGTGGCCTATTCGCGGGCGGGGGCGAGCGGCATCTACTTCACCGGACTGGTCGAGCGGCTGGGGATTGCCGCGGAGGTCAACGCGCGCGCCGTCACGATCCCGATGGGTTTCACCGGCGAGAAGGTCGCGAGCGGCGAGGCCGACATTGCGATCCAGCAGGTGAGCGAACTGATGTCGGTGCCCGGCGTCGCGGTCGCCGGCCCGTTTCCCCCGGAGGTCCAGACCGTCTCCACCTTCGACGCCGCGATCTTTGCCGATGCCGCGAACGCCGAGGGGGCCGCCGCGTGGATGGCGCTGCTCGCCTCGCCCGCCGCGGCGAAGGCCTATGGCGATGGTGGCCTGGTATCGCGCCTGCCGCGGTCCTGAAATCGCTCTCCTTTCGAAAGACCGGCCGCATGTCGAAGAAGCCCCGAATCGTCCTCCTGCATGGCACACCCGTCGCCATTGAACCCATCCAGCGCGCGTTCGCCACGCGGTGGCCCGAGGCCGAGCCCGTCGACCTGCTCGACTCCTCGCTGTCGATCGATCGCGCCAAGGACCACGACCTGACGCCGCGCATGTTCGAGCGCTTCGTCGAGCTCGGCGGCTACGCGCATCGCATCGGCGCCGAGGCGATCCTCGTCACCTGTTCGGCGTTCGGGCCGGCGATCGAGCGCATGGCGCGGGAACTGCCGGTGCCCGTGCTGAAGCCCAACGAGGCGATGTTCCGGGAGGCGATCGGCCGGGGGCGGCGGATCGGGATGCTCGCGACCTTCGCGCCTTCGGTGCTGACCATGACGGAGGAGTTCGAGCAGTTCGTCGGTGAGGCGGGCGGCGAGGCAGGTGGTGGGGCGACGCTCGAGACGATCGTCGTCGAGGGGGCCATGGACGCGTTGCGCAAGGGCGACGCCGACCGGCACAACGCGCTGATCGCCGCGCGGGCGCCCGAGCTCGCGCACTGCGACGCCATCATGCTCGCGCACTTCTCGACGTCGCGTGCGCTGGCGGCCGTCACCGCCGCGGTCAAGACACCCGTGCTCACCGCGCCCGATGCCGCGGTCGACCGCATCCGGGCCGCCATCGGCGGCTGACGCCGGGCATCGCCAAACTTGAAGGAGGATAACGTGGCAAAACGAATCGTTGAGAGTCCGGAAGCGATGAAGGCGCTGGTCGGTCAGGAGCTGGGGGTCAGCGACTGGCTGGTCATGACACAGGAACGCATCAATACCTTCGCCGAAGCCAGTGGCGACCATCAGTGGATCCATGTCGATGTCGAGCGCTGCAAGACCGACATGCCGGATGGCAAGACCATCGCGCACGGCAATCTTACCTTTGCCGTGATCTCCACCTTCGCCCGCGATGTGCTGAAGATCGAGAACATGCGGAACGGCATCAACTACGGTTCGAACAAGGTGCGCTACACGAGCCCCGTGCAGGTCGGTGCGCGCATCCGCGGCCGCCAGAAGCTGCTGGCCGCCGACGACATGCCGAACGGCGGCATTCGCATGACATACCAATGGACCGTAGAGATCGAGGGCCAGGAGCGTCCGGCCTGTGTCGCCGAGACCATGAGCATCGCCTACGCCAGGACGTAGGCGCCACCCTTTGCGCCGCTGCCGAGGGGCGACCAGCGGATGTACCCGGAGCCCATAGCGAGCGGCGCTCGCTGAGCGTCGTTCGCCTCTGGATTGCTAAGAAAGGTTGGGCATCTCCTGCTGCCCGATGACGTGCGGGCGCTCTATCTGCAAACCAATTCCGAATCATACAAAAAGCGCATCATATGCGACTTCATTGCATGCATGACTGATCGCTATGCATTGCAATTTTACAGCAGATTGTTCGGGACGACTCACGAATCAATCTACGCCCCGTTATAAGAGCCAAGAGGGCGCTACGAGGAGTCGCCGCGCTCTATTCTTGCTTTTTGCTCTTGTTCGCCAATCCAACTCGACGTGGCGAAGAATCGCTTCTGGTCGATCGAGAAGGGGCTAGCGCCCCATCGCCTGCGCAAGGCGATGTGCAGAGGCCACCGCCACCACGCTGGAGCTCATGGCAATCACCGGCCACAAGAACGTCGAAGAAATCGAGACGTACGTGCAGGCCGCCAACCGCCAAGGTACGAGCCGCGACGCCATGGCGAAGATCGAAACTGCAACGCCAATTGGAACCTGAATGGTCAGGGTTCCAAAACCGGGAGCTGAGCCGTTGAAAACTAACGGGCGTGACGCGCACGTGGCGGACAGGGCGGGATTCGAACCCGCGGTGGCTGTTACACCACGCACGCTTTCCAAGCGTGTGCCTTAAACCGCTCGGCCACCTGTCCGGGAAGCGCGGTCGGCCGCTCTTATAGCGCGGTGGATGGTTTGGGCAACGTCCTTCCCCACCGGTGCCCGCTTGGCTAGGGTCGAAGCGGTACCTGACCGGCGCCTGGGGGAGTAATGGTCGTGTTTCGGGCCCTGGGCTGGCTGTTTCTGGCCCTCGCCGTCGCAGTGGTCGTGCACGACCTGCTCACCTGGTGGTCCCAGGGCCGCTATCCGTTTTCGACCTTCGGAAGCCTGTGGACGCATCTCGACCCGGCGTCCCTCGGCAACACGCAGACATCGGCGCGCCGCCATCTCTCGGGGATTCTGTGGACCTGGATGATGCGGCCGCTGCTCACCGTGCCGGCGGTGCCGGCCTTCCTGGTGCTGGGGCTCGTCCTGCTCTGGATCGGGCGCCGCGATCTCGGGCACCCGGATGCCGGCGTTCTGATGGGCTCGCGGCCCCGCCGGCGCCGCGGGGGACTCCTCTGATCGTCCGATAGTCAGGATCTTTCCGGGTACGATGGAATCACCAACACCAACCTCATGCTGAGGAGCGCTCCCCCTCGAGTACCTCGGGGTAAACTCCGGAGCGCGTCTCGAAGCATGGGCACGAGCACCACGTCTGTTGCCCATCCTTCGAGACGGCCCTTCGGGCCTCCTCAGGATGCGGTGGTGGGTGAACGGGAAGCGAGAAGACTCTAGCGATTGTCCATCTTGAGGGCGGCGATGAAGGCCGACTGCGGGATCTCGACCTCGCCGATCTGCCGCATGCGCTTCTTGCCCTTCTTCTGCTTCTCCAGGAGCTTCTTCTTGCGGCTGATGTCGCCGCCGTAGCACTTGGCCAGCACGTCCTTGCGCATCGGGCTGATGGTCTCGCGCGCGACCACGCGGCCGCCGATCGCGGCCTGGATGGCGATCTTGAAGAGCTGGCGCGGGATCAGGTCCTTCAGCCGCTCGCAGAGCGCGCGGCCGCGGCTCTCGGCGGCGTTCTTGTGAACGATCATCGACAGCGCATCGACCGGCTCGGCGTTCACCAGGATGGCGAGCTTCACCAGGTCGCTCTCCTCGTAGCCGTCCATCTCGTAGTCGAAGCTGGCATAGCCGCGCGTCATCGACTTCAGCCGGTCGTAGAAGTCGAACACGACCTCGTTCAGCGGCAGGCGGTAGACCGCCATGGCGCGCGTGCCGGCATAGGTGAGCTCGAGCTGCTGGCCGCGGCGATCCTGGCAGAGCGTCAGCACGGACCCGAGATGCTCGTCGGGCGTGATGATCGTGGCCTTGATCCACGGCTCCTGCATCGACTCGATCTTCATCGGGTCGGGATAGTCCGCGGGATTGTGCAGCTCCATCGACGTGCCGTCGACCATCGCGACCTTGTAGACGACCGAGGGCGCCGTCGTGACGAGGTCGAGATTGAACTCGCGCTCCAGCCGCTCCTGCACGATCTCGAGATGCAGCAGGCCCAGGAAGCCGCAGCGGAAACCGAAGCCAAGCGCTGCACTGGTCTCGGCCTCGAAGTGGAACGAGGAGTCGTTGAGGCGGAGCTTGGAGAGCGATTCGCGCAGGGTCTCGAACTCGGCGGCGTCGGCGGGGAAGAGGCCGCAGAACACCACCGGCACGCTGGGCTTGAAGCCCGCCAGCATCTCGGTCGCGGGCTTGCGGTCGTCGGTGATCGTGTCGCCGACCTTGCAGTCGGCGATGGTCTTGATGCCGGCGATGATGAAGCCGATCTCGCCCGGGCCGAGCTCGGCCACGTCGGTGGCCTTGGGCGCGAACACGCCGACCTTGTCGAGGTCGTAGGCCGCCGCCGCCGCCATCATGCGGATCTTCAGGCCCTTGCGCAGGACGCCGTCCTGCACGCGCACCAGGGTGACGACGCCGAGATACGGATCGTACCAGCTGTCGACCAGCAGGGCCTTCAGCGGCGCATCGCGCTCGCCCTTGGGCGCCGGCAGGCGCTTGACCATGGCTTCGAGCAGGTCGTCGATGCCGAGACCGCTCTTGGCCGAGACCAGCACGGCTTCGGAGGTATCGATGCCGACCACGTCCTCGATCTCGCGGCAGACCCGCTCGGGATCGGCGGAGGGAAGATCGATCTTGTTGAGGACCGGGATGATCTCGTGATTGACCTCGATCGCGTGATACGCGTTCG
>JBILYJ010000042.1:0-19288 GCA_044377795.1 Reyranella sp.
GGGGCATTGTCACCGGGCTTCGAGGGGCCGCGCCATCCGGTCTCGGCCGCAAGACCGCGCGCGATGGCCGAACCGGCTTCGCCAAAACCCAGCAGCGCGATGACGCGCGGAGAAAATGACATGTCGTTCTTTCCGTTGGGAAATCAGGAGGCGGGTTTTTCGCCGTCCTCGGCGTTGCGCGCGGCGCCCACGACCTGCGGGGTGTCGCGCGAGCTGGCGACCCTGAGCTTCGGCCGCACGGCGACGGCTTGCGGCTGGCTGCGCTCGGCAATGCCGGCATAGAGCTGCTTGCCGGATTCGATCACGTTGACGCCGCCGAAGCGACCGAGCCAGCGCTGGCCGAACCGCTCGAGGGTCGGTGCCATGCGCATCATGAGCCGCGACCGGGTCGGCGGCATGTACAGCGCGCGCGTCTGGCGCAGCGGCGCGAACATGTTGGCGCGCAGCAGGGCGTTCAGCTGTCCCGCCGAATAGGGGTGGCCCTGATAGAAGGGCGAGCGGTCGACCTGCGACCAGAAGCCGGTGCGGGTCGGGGCCACGACGACCATGCGGCCGCCATCGGCCATCACGCGCCAGATCTCGCGCAGCATCGGGCGCAGCTGCTCGGTGCATTCGACGGCGTGGACCAGCACGACCCGGTCGACCGACCGGTCGGGCAGCGGCAGGTCGAGCTCGTCGACCAGGGTTGCGAGGTTGCGGCCCTCGCGCGGCCAGCGTGTGACGCCCTGCTGGGCGGGCATGAAGGCGAGCGTCCGCCCGGCTTCTTCCATGAAGGGGCGCAGCAGCGGTTGCGCGTAGCCCAGCCCGAGCACCGTCTCGCCGCGCACGTTCGGCCAGATTTCGCGCAGGCGGGTGCGCAGGAGCCGCTGGGTCATCTGGCCCAGCGTGCTGCCGTAGAACTCCTCAAGGTCGAGGACGTCGCTCCACATGGAGATCACTGTAGCAGAAAGCCGGCCGGACGGGCCATGGCCGGCGCAATCCAGCTCTGCTAGCGTTGCATCATGAGCACAACGCTAGACATCGTCCGTATCCCGGTCCTGAACGACAATTACGTGTGGTTGATGCGGGAACCGCAGAGCGGGGCCGTGGCCGTGGTCGATCCCGCCGTAGCCGGGCCGGTCCTCGCCGAGGCCGAAAAGCGCCGCTGGAAGATCACCCACATCCTGAACACCCACCACCACGGCGATCACGTGGGCGGCAACCTCGAGATCAAGAAGGCGACCGGCTGCACCATCGTCGGCCTGCGCCAGGATCGCGCCCGGATCCCCGGCATAGACGTCGAAGTCGACGACGGCGACCGCTATAGGCTCGGCGAGGCCGAGGCCGAGATCTTCTTCGTGCCGGGCCACACGAGCGGCCACATCGCCTATGCCTTCCGCGACCAGAAGGCGCTGTTCTGCGGCGACACCCTGTTCGCGCTGGGCTGCGGCCGCATGTTCGAGGGCACGCCGCAGCAGTTCTGGACCTCGCTCAGCCGCCTGCGCGCGTTGCCCGACGATATGCGCGTCTACTGCGCACATGAATACACCCAGTCGAACGCCCGCTTCGCGCTGACCGTCGAGACCGGCAACCAGGCACTCAAGGCGCGCTCGGCGGCGATCGATGCAGCGTGCGCCCGGGGAGAGGCCACCGTGCCGTCGCTGCTCGGCGAGGAGAAGGCCACCAACCCGTTCCTGCGCGTCGACGTGCCGGCGGTCCAGGCCGCGGTCGGACTCGCCGGCGGCGATCCGGTCTCAGTGTTCGCCGAAGTGCGCCACCGCAAGGACGTGTTCCGCTAGGCCGCGATGCCGCAATCTTGCCCAGCGTTGTTTTTTTGTATATTATGGTAATATACATTGATTGATCTCTCAAAGATCGAAGGTTTCGATTGGGATGAGGGAAACCGCCGCAAGAGCGCTGAAAAGCATGCTGTTGGCCAAGGTGAAGCGGAACAGATTTTCTTCAATGATCCGTTGCTGGTCGTCGAGGATGTTCGGCACAGCATCCATGAACTGAGACTGCATGCCTTGGGGCGAACCGACAACGGGCGGCTGCTTCATGTGACTTTCACGCTTCGCGACAAAGGCAGATTGATCAGGGTGATTTCGGCGCGAGCGATGCATCGCAAGGAACGGGTACGCTATGAGCAAGACAGCTAAGTCGATCCCAAAGTTTCGCACCGAAGCCGAGGAGCGCCGCTTCTGGGAAGCGCACGATTCCAGTGATCTTGTCGACTGGAGCAAAGCAGAGCGCGTTCGCCTGCCGAATCTCAAGCCCTCGACGACGTCGATCTCCCTGCGATTGCCAGTGACGCTTCTCGATCAGATCAAAGTGGCTGCTAACAAGCGCGACGTGCCTTATCAATCTTTGATCAAGACGTGGCTTGCCGAAAAGACGGTAAAGGGCTGACGGTTTACTGAGGCGCGATCCGCACGCCGTCGAAGGCCGACATTTCTTCCGGTGTCGGCGGCTGCCAGATCGTTTCGATGAAGTCGAACATCGGGCTCGTCACCTTCAGGCGGAAGGTCTCGCCCTGCTGTTCGTTGCGCCGCTCGACGCGACGCCGGCGCTCGGTGGTATCGACATCGAGGAAATGCAGGCGCACCCCGACGCCGGCCGCGGTGGCCCGGTCGGCGACGCGATGGCGTTGGTCGGCCCGCTGAAGGCCGAGGTCGAGGATCGAGGGGACGCCGGTGCGGGCGAGATCGAGCGCGGTCGCCAGGATCTGCCGCTCGCAGCGCAGTACACGTTCCTCGATCCAGGGCCAGCTGCCCTGGGAAGGCATGTCGGCCGCGAACAAGGTCACCATCCAGTCGTCGATCGACATATGCAGCGCGCCGAGCTGCTGGCGCAGCCCGTTCGCGTAGGTGGTCTTTCCGGCGCCGGTCGAGCCGCAGATGAGATGGATCACGACAGGTCTCCCGGCTGGCCGGCGGTCAGGCGCCCGAGCAGGTCGGCCAGTGTGGCGATCTCCGTCGTGGTCCAACGGTCGCGGAACAGGTCGGCGGCCATTCGTTCCAGCGTCGCCCGGGCGTCGCCGACCAGCCGCTGGCCTGCCTCGGTCAGGACGACATAGGAGAGGCGGGCATCGCGCGGATCGGCTTCGCGGCCGACGCAGCCCAGCTTCTCCAGCGGGCTGGTCATGCGGGTCACGGTCGAGGGGCTGACATGGAGCCGCTTGGCAAGGTCGATGCGGCTGAGCCGCCTGAGGGGCGCCCGCTCGAGGTGCATCAGCAGCAGCACCTCCTTGAGGGCGAGCCCGTGCACGGAGCCGAGCTCGCCGGCGAAGCGCTCTTCCAGACGCGCCGTGGCGCGAAGCAGGTTCAGGGTGGCGGAGAAGGAAGGGCTGGTCATCGGCGCGATATAGGCCGATATATTTCTGCATGCAAGTATATAGGAAGCAAATAGGATGCTTCAGCGCCTCACGAGGCAGAAGTAGCCGCTGAGACCGAGGGCGAGCGCCAGAGCTGCATACAGCGGCGCCTGCGGGACGGTCAGGAACAGCCACGGCGCGGTGAGGGGGCCCACGGCGGCGCCGAAGTCGCGCCAGGTCGAGTAGCTGGCCTGGCTGGAGAGGACGGTGCCGTGGCCGCGCTCGATGACCAGCAGCGGAATCAGCGTGTTGAACATGCCGCGGGTCATCACGATCACCAGCGCACCCAGCAGCTCGTGGTCCGCCGCGATCAGCACGAACCCGCCGACGAGCAGGGCCGCATTCGCGATGGCGATGCGCCGCGCCCCGAACCTGTCGCCGATCCAGCCGCCAAGCGGACCCGTCGTGACCTCGACCAGCCAGCGCAGGGCCAGCAGCATCGCCGTCGCCGTCACGGGGGCCACCGAGGTGATCGAGTCCTTCATCAGGAAGGCCAGCGTCAGCAGGAAGACGCCGTCGCCCGCGAACCCCATGACGAAGCCCCAGACTTCCAGCCGATGGGGAACCGGCAGCCTGAAGCCCTTCTTGGCGACCGGTTCGGGCGGCAGGCGCGGCAGGACGATCGCTGCGCCGAGCGCGATCAGCGTCACCGCGCCGTAGATCAGGAACACCGAATGCGCGCCGAGTTCGAGCACGATCCAGGCGCCGCCGACCAGCGACAGGGCCTGGACGAGGCCGATGGCGGCGCGGCTGGCGCCGACCCGCTTGCCGGCGTTGGCGCGGTCGCTCACCGCATAGGCCAGCGTCGCGAGGTTGAGCGAGGCGTACGAGATGCCCCACAGGATGCGCGCCAGGATCTGCGCCGTCGGATCGTCGATCAGACCATAGACGGTGGTCGAGACGGCCGAGCCCAGCGCGGCGGCGATCATCAGCGCTTGCGGACCGATGCGCTCGCCGAGATGGGCGACGCCGGAATTGGCGAGCAGGCGGATCCAGCGGTTGAGCGACAGCAGCACGCCGACCATCGCCAGCGAGAGGCCGAACTCCTCATGGTAGAGCGGCAGCACGGCATAGAGCAGCGTGTCGCCGATCATGCAGACGGCGATCACCAGCCCCGGCAGCGCCATGCCGACCGGCGCGGCGCCGCGGGAGGCCGCCGCGGTCATGCTCCGGTCGTCACTGGGCGCGCAACACCAGCGTCTCGCGCAGGGCTGCGGCGCAGATCGTCGTGCCGCGCCGGGCGCCGTGCAGCAGCATCGGCGAGCTCAGGAACCCGTGCAGCATGCCGCCGAATTCGACCAGGTCGGCCTGCGTGCCTTCCTGCTGCAGGCGCCAGGCATAGGCGCGGCCTTCGTCGCGCAACGGATCGTAGCCGGCCGTGACGACCAGGGCCGGCGGCAGGCCGGCCAGCGAAGCGGCGCGCAGCGGCGAGACGCGCCAGTCGCCGCGGCTGGTCCTGTCGGGCGTGTAGTGGTCGAAGAACCACTCCATGGTGACCGCGTTCAGCCCGTAGCCGTCCTCGAAATGCCGGTACGATTCGGCGCGGGCGACGGCGTCCGTCACGGGATAGGCGAGGAGCTGCATCAGGAGCTTCGGTCCGCCATGGTCGCGCGCCCAGAGGGAGACCGCGGCCGCAAGGTTGCCGCCGGCGCTGTCGCCGCCGATGGCCAGGCGGGTCGGGTCGATGCCGACCGAGGCGCCGTTGGCGGCCACCCATTTCAGCGCCGCCACGACATCGTCGAAGGCCCCGGGGAAGCGCGCCTCGGGCGCCAGGCGATAATCGACATGGAACACCGCGATGCCGGCCTCCAGCGCGAGCTGGGCGCAGAGCACGTCGTGGCTGTCGAGATTGCCGAACACCCAGCCGCCGCCATGCGCGTAGACCAGCGCCGGCAGCTTGGCGTCGGCGGGAGCCGATGCCGGACGATAGAGGCGCACGGCCAGTTCTCCCGCCGGGCCGGGGATGGTGCGATCCACGACCGTCACCTCGGCGGGGCGCGGGCCCTGCGCACCGGGGCGCAGGGAAAGATAGAGATCGCGGGCGGCCTGCGCGCTCAGCGTGTTCCAGGCCGGGCGATTTGCCGCCGCCATCAGGTCGATCAGCCGCTGGGATTCCGGATCGAGAGCCATTCCACCCACTCCATTGAAAACATTCGTGGCACTCTAGCAGCCCTCGCCCCTGTTTCGTCACGAGGCGAATGGTAAGGTGTGCCATGACATTCGAACCGGACTACAGCGCACCCCCGTCGGCCACGCCCTCCTGGTGGCGGCGAAGCTGGGACCGCGTGCGGGCATGGCGCCCGGGCCGCTCGACTTCCGCCCCATCGTCCGGCGGCCGCACTGTCTGGAGATGGACATGGCGCATCGTCCTCGCGCTGCTCATCCTCTACTATCCGGTGGGCGCGCTGGTGACGGAAGACATCGACGACGATCCGCAGTTCACGGCGCGCGGCGTTGCGCCAGGTGAAAGCAAGGCGGTGGCCACCGCGGCCGACCTCGTCACCCGCGAGGTCGACGTCCACACCTGGACGCCGATGATGCCGTTCTTCACGCCGGCGGGGCTGCTCGACAACATGCCGAACTACCAGCGCGGCATCATATCGGCGCTGGGCCGCTTCAGCACGGAGCTGATGGACCAGCTCGGCCGCACGCGCGGCTCGAGCCAGACCGACCGTGACCTCGAGCAGGCACGGGGCTTCCTGAACGAACAGCCCAACATCTGGCTGTGGCAGCCCAGCGTGTCCCTGTTGCCGTCGACGACCTCGGCACAGAAGTACCGCGCCGGCCGCGACCGGCTGATGGCCTACAACAAGCGGCTGGGCACCGGACAGGCGGTGTTCGAACGACGGGCCGACAATCTGCAGGCGCTGCTCGACCGCATCGCCAGCGATCTCGGCTCGGATTCGGCGGCGATCGACCAGCACGTGATCGAGAAGGCCGGGGACCTGTTCGACGCAAGGTGCGACGACATCTTCTATTTCAACAAGGGTCGCCTCTACGTCTACTACCTGCTGCTGCGCGATCTCGGCGTGGACTTCCAGAACGTCATTCGCGACCGCGAGCTCACCACCGCCTGGAACGGCACGGTCGATACCTTCCGCATCGCCGCCCAGCTCGATCCGTGGATCGTCTGGAACGGCTATCCCGATGCGCTGCTGATCCCCAATCACCTGCTCGCGCAGGGCTTCTACCTGCTGCGCGCCCGCACGCAGCTGCGCGAGATCACCAACATCCTGCTGAAGTAGGCGGCAGCGTGGAGATCTATCTCCCCATCGCCGAGCTGTCGATGAACGTGTTCGTGCTGCTGGGCCTCGGCGCCGCAGCGGGCCTTCTGTCGGGCATGTTCGGCGTCGGCGGCGGATTTCTCGCCACGCCGCTGCTGATCTTCGTCGGTATCCCGCCGGCCGTCGCGGTCGCCAGCCAGGCCAACCAGGTGGTCTCCAACTCGATCTCCTCGCTGCAGGTGCAGTGGCGGCGCGGCAATGTCGACCTGCGCATGGGGCTGGTCCTGCTGGCGGGCGGCATGCTCGGGTCGTCGGCCGGCGTCTGGCTGTTCACCTACCTGAAGCGCATCGGCCAGATCGATTTCGTCATTGCGGTGCTCTATGTCGTAATGCTGTCGACCATCGGCCTGCTGATGATGTTCGAGGTTCTCAACACCTATTTCAAGCGCCGGCGCAATCCCGACGGGCCGCGCGGCAAGCTCCACACCCACTATCTCGTGCACCGCCTGCCGCTGAAGCTGCGCTTCTACAAGTCGAAGCTCTACATCAGCGCGCTGCTGCCGATCGGGCTGGGCTTCATCATCGGTGTCCTGTCGGCGATCCTGGGCGTCGGTGGCGGCTTCGTCCTGGTACCGGCCATGATCTACCTGCTGGGCATGCCGACGGCGGTGGTGATCGGTACGTCGAACTTCCAGATCCTGTTCGTCGCGGCCAACGTCACCTTCCTGCAGGCCGCGACCAACGGTACCGTCGACGTCGTGCTGGCGCTGCTGCTGATCCTGGGCGGCGTCGTCGGCGCGCCGATCGGCGCGCGGCTGGCCGCCAAGCTGCCGGGCGTGGCGCTGCGCGCCCTGATGTCGCTCCTGATCCTGCTCGTGGCCGCCGAGCTCCTGACGGAGCTGTTGCGCACGCCCAGCTCGCTCTACTCGCTGGGCAACCGCGAGGTGCTGCCGTGAGGTCGCTGGGTCTCCTTGCCTGCCTTGCCATTCTCGTCGGCGCGACCGCTGCCCTGGCCCAGGGGCCGCGCCTGGAGCCGGCCCCCGGAGTCCGGCCGGGGCCGACCATCGGCGGGCCGCCCGACGCCATCGGGCCCCCATCCGTGCCGAACGAGCCCACGACGCCCGACCTGATCATGGATCTCTCGCGGGCCCGCGTGTCGATCACCTCGGCGTTTCAGGGCGAGAGTATCCTGCTGTTCGGCATGTTCGACCCGCCCGGCGAGATCGTGGTGGTCGTGGCCGGCCCGCCCGCGCGCGAGACCGTGATGCGCAAGCAGCGCGTCATGGGGCTCTGGCTCAATACCGGGCGGCAGGCGTTCGACGATGTGCCGGCCTACTACGCGATCGCGGCCAGCCAGCCGCTGCAGCGACTGCTGGCGCGCGGCGCCGGCGGCGAGATCCTGTCGCTGGAGGACCGCTTGTCCAGCCTGAAGCCGGCGACGCCCCGCGACGCCGCGGAGCTGGCGCGCTTCCGTGCCGGCCTCGTCGAGGTGAAGCGGCGCGAGGGCCTCTACCCTGCGGCCATCGGCCAGGTGACGGTGCAGGCCGGCCGGCTGTTTCGTGTCGACCTGCCCTTCCCGTCGCGGCTGCCGGAAGGGGTGTACGATATCCGGGTCTATCTGTTGCGGGAGGGGAAGATCGTTGCGGCCGTGTCGCGGCCGCTGCCGGTGGGCAAGGTGGGCTTCAGCGCCCAGCTCGCAGATTGGTCGGCGCACGAGGGAGCGCTGTACGGGGCGGGCGCCGTCCTGATGGCGCTGCTGGTCGGCTGGCTGGGCGGCGCCGTCATGCGGCGTCTCTAGAACATCGAAGGGAGAGGGGCCATGAACGAGCAGCTCAAGACCGGCGAACGCGTCTTCCTGGTCGTCGTCGACGAGAGTCCGGAAATGCGCAACGCCCTGCGCTACGCCTGCCGCCGCGCCAAGCGCACCGGCGGCCGCGTCGCGATGCTCTACGTCATGGATTCACCAGAGGGCCAGCAATGGGGTTCGGTGGTCGAGCTGATGCGCGAGGAAGCGCGTCAGCAGGCCGAGACCGTCGTGGCGCAGCACGCCGATGTGGCGGTCTCGATGACCGGCCAGCCCCCCTCGATCTATATCCGCGAAGGCAAGAGCCGCGACGAACTCGCGAAGCTACTCGGCGAGGACCGTTCGATCTCGGTCCTGGTGCTCGGCAGTGCCTCGGGCAGCGATGGGCCGGGTCCCCTGGTAACGGCCTTCACCGGAAAGTCGGGAGGACAGCTTCGCATCCCGCTGACCATCGTTCCGGGCGCCCTCACCGAGGCGGAGATCGACGCAATCTCATGAGCCGTGCACGTGGTGTGTCGCCCATGCTGCGGCGATCTGCGCCAAGATCTTCTTTGTGTACAATTGAAGCATAAAGGTTGCGTTGGAAATTTCGCAACTTATCCATTTGATAGATATATATAATCTGTCTATATTCCATAAGATCTATACAGCGTCACTCAAGAATCGTCTTGATCGACTTGCCCCCGGTTCCTACGTCCGAAGGCATCGAGTGGGGATGGAGACGTCCTATCCCCAGCCTGAGCGATGCCGAGGGCTCCGCCTGAAGCATTCGAACCGGAGGTAGGTTTGTTTATCCAGACCGAGCAGACGCCCAATCCGTCGACTCTCAAGTTTCTTCCTGGCCGGGTGGTCATGGAGAAGGGGACGGCCGATTTCGCCAACGTCGAGGCCGCCACGCCGTCACCGCTTGCCAAGAGGCTGTTCGCGGTTGAAGGCGTTGAGCGCGTGTTCTTCGGCTCCGATTTCGTGACCGTCACCAAGGCGGCCGACCGGGAATGGCAGATCATGAAGCCGTCGATCCTTGGCGGCATCATGGAGCACTACACGTCCGGCGATCCCGTGATCGCCGACCAGGACGCCGCGGCTTCCGTCGCGGTGGATGACGACGAGGTCGTCGCCCAGATCAAGGAACTCCTCGACACCCGCGTCCGGCCCGCCGTGGCCCAGGATGGCGGCGATATCGTCTTTCACGACTTCCGCGATGGCATCGTCTACCTGCACATGCAGGGGTCATGCTCGGGTTGCCCGAGTTCGACGGCCACGCTGAAGATGGGAATCGAGAACCTTCTGAAGCACTACGTGCCGGAAGTAGTGGAAGTCCAAGCGGCCCAGTAGGCCGCTTCAACTCAAGCGTTCGCGTTGAGATGGCGTTCGCGGGCCCACCAGGGCCCGCGCGATGAGCCCGTTCGTGCGCGCAAATGAAAGAGTATGGCATGCAGTTGACGTTACGGCCCGCGATCGAGCGTGGGCGCAATTACGCTTTTCCCGCCGCCTGGGCCGCCCTGCTGGCAACGGGTGTGGTCCTCTACAAGCCCCTGCCGACGGTCGACGCGGCGCCTTATCTTTCCTTCGGCGTCGGGAGCGCCGAGGCTCGTGAAATCGACCAGGCCACCCTCTTCGTCCCCGAGGCCGAACCCGCTGCGCTTACCTTCGTGCGCCACGAGTGGAGCGAGCCCGAGGATGTGGCGTATCGTTCGACGCGCGAGGGCGCTCATGGACGGTTCGCGGCGCCAGGCAACGCCGTCCGCCGCCAGGTTCAGGTGCGCGCCATCAGCCCGCGCACGGCCGACGAACTCGCCGGGTTCTTCCGCGACGTTTCCTATACGCTGACCGACATCCGCCAGGGCGAGGCGGTGCCGCCGTACAAGGTCGATCGGGTGCCCGCCGATCTCGGCAGCAAAGACGGCAACGAGCGCAAGATGCTGTTCATCACGGCGATCCTGCCGGTGATCCTCGAGGTCAACCAGCGCGTCCTCGCCGATCGCGAACAGCTGATGTATCTCCGCGACAAGCTCGATGCGGCGCCGCAGATGCTGACGGCCATCGAGCGCATCTGGCTCGACGATCTCGCCGACCGTTACGACACCACGCCCGACAAGCTCGACGAACTGGTCCGGCGCGTCGACATCGTCCCGCCGTCGATGGCGATCGCCCAGGGCGGCGTGGAATCGGGTTGGGGCACGTCGTTCGCAGCGCGCAACGGCAACGCCCTCTACGGACAGATCCAGGCGGCGGGTCGTCACAGCGTCTCGGTCCCCTGGAAGCCGGGCGTCGGCATGCCGCAGCCCTTCACCGACGTGGGCGAGGCGACCGACGCCTATGTCGCCAACCTCAACACTCATCCCGCCTATGCCGGCTTCCGCAGCGAGCGCGCGGCGATGCGCCAGCGCGGCGAAGACCCGGACGGCTTCCGCCTGATCGGCTCGCTGCTGCGCTATTCCGAGCGCGGCCAGGGTTACGTGCAGTTCGTCCGCCAGATCATGCGCGAGAACGATCTGCGCGACTTCGACAGGGCCAAGCTTTCAGGCTTCTGACGAAGACAGGCGTCTACATCATCGGCCGCGGCAGGTCGGCATCGGCGACCAGCGGATACCGCCGCGCGTCGAACAGCTGATAGTGCCACCATTCATTGCGGTAGAAGTCCCAGCCCGCCGACGTCATCAGGCCCATGAGCAGCAGGCGATTGCGTTGCGCCTCGACGGAAATGTCGGTGCGTCCATGATGGGACAGCGGCGTGAAGGCATCGAACGCAGTGCCCATGTCGAGTTCGTTGCCGTCGGCGTCGAGCAGGCTGAGGTCGACGGCCACGCCGCGCGAGTGGGGCGAGCCGCGACGGGGATCGGCGATGAATTCCGGATCCGGGTTGACGTTCCACAACGCCCACTGAGCTTCCACCGGTCGCAGCGCGTCGAATATGCGCAGCCGGTATCCGAGCGGCCGGGCGAGATCGATCGCCGCGGAGAGCTTGCCGGCCGCTTCCCGGTGCAGCCAGCATTCGGCGTTCCGATAAACCGGCTGCCCCGTTAGATTTGCGTCCGTCGCATAGGCCAGCGTCACGTCGACGTCGAATTCGGGCGGAGCGATCGCAACAATGTCGAGCTTCATGACACCAGAATGCCCAGCCGCCTCCAGCAGCGCCAGTGTCCCGCGCGGACGCTGCCCGTGAGCACCGTCCTGGCATTCGACTGCGCCGTGAGCGGGCAGGGCGTCGCGATCGTGCGCAACGGCAATTCCCTGGCGAGCCTGTTCGAGGAGGGGCGCGACCAGGCGGCACGGCTCCTGCCCGCGATCGCGGCCGCACTTGAACAGGCGGGCGTTGCGCGAACCCAGCTCGACCTGATCGCCGTCACGACCGGACCCGGCAGCTTCACCGGGGTGCGTGTGGGACTGTCGGCTGCCCGCGGCCTGGCGGTCGGGCTCGGAATCCCCCTGGCGGGCATCCCCACCACCACGGTTCTTCGCGCCCAGGCGGCGGCAACGGACCGACTCGCGGTCGCGGCGGTCGACACCAGGCTCGGCGACTGGTTCTGCGCGATCGGCGACGATCCTGTGCCCTTCGCGGCAACGGCTGGAGACCTCGTGGCGCGCCTCGCCGGCCACAAGTGTCTGATCGTCGGCAAGGAGGTGGCGCCGCTCGCCGCGTCCCTGCAGGCCGCCGGCATCGATGCGATCGTACAGGAGGGGCCGCCCGACCCCGTCGTCCTCGGCCGCCGGGCGCTCGTGGAGGGTGTCGAGGCCTGGCAGGCCCGAAACCGCGCCGAAGGCCTGCCCCGGCCGCTCTACCTGCGGGGGGTCAACATCACCCTGCCGGATGGTGCCCGTCGCACGGTCGAGTGACGAGACGATTGGATGGGCACCTGGTTCGTTCTCAACGCGCTGCGCGCCGTGGACCTCGACCGGGCGTCGCACCTGCACCGCAAGGCGTTCGAGCCCATGGGCGAGCGCGGCTGGACCCGTCAGGACATTGCGGGGCTGCTGGCGTCACCGGGCGTCGCCGGCTTCCTGCTGACGGAGAGGACATCCGACGTCGGCATGACGATCTGCCGCGTGGTTGCCGACGAGGCCGAGCTTCTCACGGTCGCCGTCGATCCCGCCCATCGCCGCCACGGGGCCGCCCGCCTGCTGCTCGGTGCCGTGGTCGACAGGGTTCGGGGCGATGGCGCCCGGACGCTTTTCCTTGAAGTCGGTGCGGACAATCCCGGCGCCCGCGCACTCTACGACTCGCTGGGCTTCAGGACCGCCGGGCGCCGCGCCGGCTACTATCCACGACACGGCCGGCCCGCTGCCGATGCCTTCATCATGCGTCTAGATCTCAGCTGATCAGGCACGCCGGATGGTGACGATGTGGATATCGCCGTCTGCCTCGATGCCGAGAATGGCATGGCCTTCGTCCCTCGCGGCACGAGGGACATTGCGCAACGGCTCGTCCCCGCGCAGGCGCACGGCCAGTATTTCGCCCGGCTGCATGCGCTCGAGCCGGAGCTTGGTCCGGACGAAGGTCATGGGGCAGACCTCGCCGGTAATGTCGATGTCATGGTCGGCCTGTATGGACATGTCCAACTATACCCGGAACGCCTGCCAGTGTAGGGTAGGCAAGCATGCCAGACCGAAAGTCCAAACTCGAAGTCCTATGCGCAGAGCGCGGCCTCAAGATGACCGACCAGCGACGCGTGATCGCACGTGTCCTGTCGGATGCGTCGGATCATCCCGACGTCGAGGCGGTGCATCGCCGCGCGACGGCGATCGATCCCAACATCTCCATCGCCACGGTGTACCGGACGGTGCGGTTGTTCGAAGAGGCGGGCATTCTCGCCAAGCACGATTTCGGCGATGGCCGGGCGCGCTACGAGGAGACGCCGGACGAGCACCACGATCATCTGATCGATATCCAGAGCGGAAAGGTCGTGGAGTTCCACAACGACGAGATCGAGGAGCTGCAGCGGAAGATCGCCGAGAAGGCCGGGTACCGGCTCGTCGGACATCGCCTGGAGCTTTACGGCATTCCCCTGGACGGGAAATCCGACCGTCAAAAATAAGTGGACGCGCCTCTCGCCACCCCGATAATGGGGCCATGATCGGGGCGGACCCCTTGCGGATTAATCATGCGCATCGACCGCGTTGACAGCGAAGCCGAGCTTCTTGGACCGCCCGTCTCCAATCGGGAGATCGTGAAGGTCGTCGCTGGCGATTTCGAAGTACGCCTCGCCCAGACGTCGGCCGAGATAGAGGCCGCCCAGGCTCTGCGTTTTCGCGTGTTCTATGAAGAAATGACGGCACATGCGTCCCCCGAGATGCAGGCGGTGCGCCGCGATTTCGATCCGTTCGACGACGTCTGCGATCACCTGCTCGTGCTCGATCGCCGGCGCGGCGAGGGCCCGGAGGGAATCGTCGGTACCTATCGTCTGATCCGGCGCGCGGCGGCGGCGAAGATGGGCCGCTTCTATTCCTCCGCCGAATACGACATCCAGAAGATGATCGACTATCCGGGTGAAGTTCTGGAACTCGGCCGGTCCTGCATCGAACGCGACGCCCGCAACACGGCGACCATGCAGATGCTGTGGCGGGGAATCGCCCTCTATGCCTATCACTACAACACCCAGGTGATGTTCGGCTGTGCCAGCCTTCCGGGCATCGATCCGGAGCAGCACGCCCAGGCGCTGTCCTATCTCCATCACCATCATCTCGCCCCGCCGGAAATCCGCGTGCGTGCGCTGCCGAGCCGCTACGTGAATATGGATATGCTCGAGCCCGGCAGCTACGACCCGCGCAAGGCGATGGCGCGCGTGCCGCCGCTGATCAAGGGCTACCTGCGGCTGGGCGGCTTCGTCGGCGACGGTGCGGTGATCGATCACGAATTCAACAGCACCGACGTCTTCATCATCGTGAAAACCGAACTGGTGACGGAGAAATACATCCGCCACTACGAACGCGGAATGCGTGAGTAGCGCGGCGGACGTTCCTTTCGCCGTGACGTGGATCGGGTCTCCCCTGCGTGGCGCCTTTCGGCTCCTGAGCTATCTGCTGCTCACGCTGGTGTTGCTGCCGTTCCATCTGCTGGCGCTGGCGTTCCGCGTGACGCCGGTCATACGCTGGCTGCCGGTGATGTATCATCGCGCGGTCTGCGTTCTCCTCGGAATCAAGGTCAAGGTGAACGGCGAGCGCTCGACGGTGACGCCGACGCTCTTCGTCTGCAATCACGTCTCCTATCTCGACATCGAAGTGCTGGGCGGCCTCATCCCCGGATGTTTCGTTGCGAAGGCCGAGGTGGCGACGTGGCCGTTCTTCAGCACCCTGGCCAAGGCGCAGCGCACCATCTTCGTCGAACGACGGTCGAACAAGACCAGCAGCAGTCGCGACGCCATGATGCAGCGGCTGAACACGGGCGATAATCTCATGCTGTTCCCCGAGGGGACCAGCAGCGACGGCACGCGCGTGCTGCCCTTCCGCAGTGCCCTGTTCGCCGTGGCGCAGCTCCGGCGCGACGACAGGCCCATCGCGGTGCAGCCGGTGGCGATCTCCTACACCCGGCTCGACGGCATCCCGCTCGGCCGCTACTGGCGGCCGCTCTTTGCCTGGTTTGGCGATCTCGATCTGGTGCCGCATCTCTGGCAGATGGTTTGCCTCGGCGAGACGCAGGCGGTCGTGACTTTCTTCCCGCCGATCGACATCGACCGCCTGGGCGACCGCAAGAAGCTGGCGGAATATTGCCATCGCCAGGTGTCCTCCGGCGTGCAGGCGGCGAACTCAGGCCGGCCCGAACTGCTTCCGTCCCTGGCCGAACCGGCCCTGACCGGCCTCGACCCTGCCCCCTCTCGACCCTGATGGACGGCGGTGATAGAAACCGCGCGTTCCAGCACCGGAGACCGATGAAGGACGTCCGTACCGACGGGCAGCCCAAGCGCGTGTTCATCCGCACCTATGGCTGCCAGATGAATGTCTACGATTCCGACCGCATGGCCGACGTCCTGCGGCCGCTGGGCTATGCCCTGGCCGAGGGGCCCGAACAGGCCGACCTGGTGGTGCTGAACACCTGCCACATTCGCGAGCATGCCTCGGAAAAGGTCTATTCCGAGCTGGGCCGCCTGCGCGACGTCAAGACCGAGCGCCGTGCGGAGGGTCGCGACCTGACCATCGCCGTCGCCGGCTGCGTGGCCCAGGCCGAGGGCCAGGAGATCATCCGCCGCCAGCCCGCGGTCGACATCGTCGTGGGCTCGCAGGCCTATCACCGGCTTCCCGAATTGCTGGCGCAGGTCGCGCGCAAGGCGGCCGACGCTGGCGCGGGCAAGCGGTTGCCGGGAGCCGGTGTCCTCGACACGGAGTTTCCGGCGGAGAGCAAGTTCGATCACCTGCCGTCGCCGCAGGGGATCCGCGCGGGCTCGGCCTTCCTCTCCATCCAGGAGGGCTGCGACAAGTTCTGCACCTTCTGCGTCGTGCCCTACACGCGCGGTATGGAGTATTCGCGGCCGGTTGCCGCCGTGCTCGCCGAAGCTCGCCAGCTCATCGAAGCAGGCGCGCTCGAACTCACGCTGCTCGGTCAGAACGTCAACGCCTATCACGGCGAAGGCCCCGATGGTTCCACCTGGTCGCTCGCGCGTCTGGTGCGGGCGATCGGCGAGACCCCGGGCCTGGCGCGTCTGCGCTATATGACCTCCCATCCGCGCGACATGGACGACGACCTGATCGCGGCGCATGGCGACGTCCCGCAACTCATGCCGTACCTGCACCTCCCGGTGCAGTCGGGATCCAACCGCATCCTCGAAGCGATGAATCGTCGCCACGACCGCGATCTCTACCTGCGCATCGTCGAGCGCCTGCGCAACGCCCGCGCCGACCTGGCGTTGTCGTCCGACTTCATCGTTGGCTTTCCAGGGGAAAGCGATGCCGATTTCGACGACACGATGCGGCTGATCGAGCAGGTGGGCTTCGCCTCGGCCTATGCCTTCCGCTACAGCCGCCGGCCCGGCACGCCCGGGGCGGCGCTGACCGACCAAGTGCCCGAGAACGTCAAGGTGGCGCGGCTTGCGGCGCTTCAGGCCCTCGTCGGGAAGCAGGCGCGTGACTTCAACGAATCAAAGGCCGGCACCACCGTGCCGGTGCTGTTCGCCGAGGCCGGCCGCAAACCCGGCCAGATCATGGGCAAGACGCCGTGGCTGCAGTCGGTCTACGTCCAGGGAAACCCGCGGCTGTTCGGCCACATCGTCGATGTGCGTCTGATCGAGGGTTACGCCAACAGTCTTTCCGGCGAGATCGTCGTCGGTCCGTATGAGGCCGCCGCGTGAGCGACCCGGTCGCCGGTACGCGCGCCGCCGACGTCCGGCGCATGACATTCGACAACAATGCGCTTCTGGCCGTGCTCTACGGCAACCACGACCGCAACCTGGTGCGCATCGAGCAGCTCGCCAACGTGCAGCTCGCCGCGCGCGGCAACCAGCTCGCCATCTCCGGCACGCCTGACGATGCCGCGGTCGCGCAGAAGGCGATCTCCGGCCTCTACGAGCGGCTGAAGCGAGGCCTCTCCATCGAAGGCGCCGACATCGACGCCGCTGTGCGTTTCGCCCGCAGCGGTGCCGAAGGCGGCGACGCCGAAAGCATCCGCACGCGCAAGCGCACCGTCCAGGCGCGCACGCCTGGGCAGCGCGGCTATCTGACGGCGCTCCGCGAGCGCGACATGGTGTTCGCCCTGGGGCCTGCCGGCAGCGGCAAGACCTATCTGGCGGTCGCCATGGGGGTTTCGCTGCTGCTCGCCGGCAAGGTCGAGCGCATCGTGCTGTCGCGCCCGGCGGTGGAGGCTGGCGAGCGGCTGGGCTTCCTTCCCGGCGACATGAAAGAGAAGATCGACCCCTATCTGCGGCCGCTCTACGACGCGCTGCACGACATGATTCCGGCCGAGCAGATCGCGCATCGCATGGAGTCCGGCGAGATCGAAATCGCACCGCTCGCCTTCATGCGCGGTCGCACGCTGGCGCACTGCTACGTCATCCTCGACGAGGCGCAGAATACGACACCCATGCAGATGCGTATGTTCCTGACGCGTCTCGGCGAAGGCTCGCGCATGGTCATTACCGGCGACCCGAGCCAGACCGACCTGCCGAACAACCAGAAATCGGGACTGAACGACGCCGTCGAGACGCTGTCAGACGTCGAGGGCGTGCGCTTCGTGCGGCTCACCTCCCAGGACGTGGTGCGGCACGACCTCGTGACGCGCATCGTCAATGCCTATGACGCCCGCGATCAGAAAGCCAAAGCTTAAGCCGTCGCTCCGCTGCACGGTCGTCGTGCTCGACGAGGGCTGGACCGAGGCATTGCCGAATGCCGAGCGGCTTGCCAGGCGCGCGGCGCGGGCGGCCTTCGCCGGCGCGCGCCGCAGCGGCCGCCGCTCGCTCAATGTCGCCCTGGACGACGACAAGGGCGTGCGCGCTCTCAATGCGCGCGACCGCAAGAAGGACAAGCCGACCAACGTCCTGTCCTATCCGTCTGGCGAGCGCGACTTCCTGGGCGACATGGTGCTGGCGCGTCAGACCGTGTGGCGGGAGGCGCGCGAACAGCGCAAGTCGGCCGCCGACCATTTCACCCACCTGGTCGTGCACGGCACCTTGCATCTGCTGGGCTACGATCACGAGACGGGCGAGGCCGATGCCGAACGGATGGAAGCGCTGGAGCGTCGCATCCTGGCGAAGCTCGGGATCGCCGATCCCTATGCCCTGGATTGGCAGACCGTCGAAAAAGTCCGAAGCCGGGCAGACAAACGAAATAACCGAAATAACCGAAACAAATGAAGCCGGAGTCGCACCCCCGATTCTCGGGTCGTGATGACCATCGACAGATCAAAGTCGCTCGTCGGGACTGCTGAAATGCCTATTTCTACTGCCTGTTTGAGTCTTTCCGAGTCCGATCGAATCACCAACACCAACCTCATGCTGAGGAGCGCTCCGGAGGAGCGCGTCTCGAAGCATGGGCACGAGCACCACGTCTGTTGCCGATCCTTCGAGACGCGGCCTGCGGCCGCTCCTCAGGATGAGGTGGTGCGGGTCGACTTGACGCGGAAAGACTCTAGAGCATCTCGAGCGGCTGCTTCGTGCTGGGGGGCGGGAAGGCGCGATCGAGTTCGGCCAGAACCTTCGGTGTGAGCTTCACCTGGAGCGCCGCGAAATTCTCCTTCACGCGCTCGCGGCTCGATGATTTGGGAATGGTGACGACGCCGGGTTGGGCAAGCAGCCAGGCCAGCGCCAGCTGGGCGGGCGTGCAGCCCAGGTCATCGGCGAGCTTCTTCAGCGGCGCCTTGCGCAGCAGGTCGCCCTGGTCGAGCGGCGAATAGGCCATCAACGGGATGGAGCGCTTGCGCATCCAGGGCAGCAGGTCGAACTCCGGGCCGCGGCGCGACAGGCAGTAGAGAACCTGGTTGGTGCCGTTCAAACCCTTGTCGAGTTTCGCGGCATCCTGCATGTCGTCGAGGTCGAAGTTGCTCACGCCGAAATCGCCGATCTTTCCGGCGCTCTTCAATTTGTGGAAGGCCTCGAACGTCTCCTCGATGCGGGCGCCGCCGCGCCAGTGCAGCAGATAGAGGTCGATGCGCTCGAGCCGCATGCGCTTCAGGCTGCGCTCGCAGGCGGCAATGGTGCCGGCGCGCGAGGCATTGTGCGGGTAGACCTTGCTCACGATGAAGGGCCGGGTGCCGCGACCCGCCAGCGCATCGCCCACGATCTCCTCGGCGCCACCTTCACCGTACATCTCGGCCGTGTCGATCAGGGGATAGCCGAGATCGAGGCCGTACTTGAGGGCGTCGAGTTCCTCGGCCCTCCGGCGCGCATTCTCGCCCATGCGCCAGGTGCCGAGGCCGAGCACCGGCATCTCCGCTCCGGAAGGCAGCTTGCAGGAACGCATCGGGAACTTCCATGGATTGCAACGCGG
>JBILYJ010000059.1:0-16731 GCA_044377795.1 Reyranella sp.
CGACGTGCCGGTGCCGCTCAGGAACTTGGTGGTGGAATGCACGACCAAGGTGGCGCCGTACTCGATCGGCTTGCAGAGCCACGGCGTGGCCAGCGTGTTGTCGACCAGCAGCGGGACGCCGGCATCCTCGGCAATGCGCGCGATCGCCTCGATGTCGCTGATGACGCCACCGGGATTTGCGAGGCTCTCGATGAAGAACGCCTTGGTATTGTCGGTCACGGCGCGCTTGAAATTGTCCGGCGTGTCGGCATCGACGATGTTCGCCGTCCAGCCGAACTTTGGATAGGTGTTCTTCATCTGCTGCAGGGAGCCGCCGTAGAGGCGTGAGGCCGCGACGATCTCGGCACCGGGGCACATGAGTGGGAAGAGCGCGAGGACCTGGGCGGCGTGGCCAGACGAGGCAACGGTGCAACCGCGGCCACCCTCCAGCGTCGCCAGCCGGGTCTCTAGGGCGGCATTCGTGGGGTTGGTCAGCCGAGAGTAGATGAATCCCACTGTCTGCAGATTGAAAAGCGCCGCGGCATGGTCGGCGTCTTCGAAGACATAGGCCGTCGTCTGGTAGATCGGCTGGGCGCGCGCGCCCGTGGTCGGATCGGGCGCGGCGCCGGCGTGCAGGGCCAGTGTCTCGAATCCATAAGTCTTGTCGCTCACGCAGATCTCCCTGTGACTCGGCATTTCACTCCGCCATTCCACACATCACCCGGGCGTCCCGTCAAATCGGGGGGTGGCAACCGGGTCTCGGCTTCCATTTCCAGGCCCGTGCGAGTGCTCTTTCGTTCCGGGCAGCGGGTTGACCTGATCCGGCGTCAGCTTGGCGTAAGCATCTGGCAGTACGGTCCGCGACTGTGTTTCGCGATAACGGGCGTCGCAACACAGCGTAAACGTTTGGGGAGCGAAACACCGTGAATCGGCTTCTGACCAAGGACTTCCTGTCCGGGTTGATGTTTGTCGCCTTCGGCCTGGCGGCCCTCTATTTCGGGCAGCATCTTGCCGTCGGCACGCCCGTTCGTATGGGACCGGGCTACGTCCCGCGGATGCTCTCCATGATCCTGCTGGCACTGGGGGTGCTGGTTTGCATCGTGGCCCTGGTGAGCGGCAGCGAGCCGGTCGAACGGCCCAAGTGGAAGCCGATCACTCTGGTCACTTTCGGCATCGTCTGCTTCGCGCTGCTGTTCGAGCGCGCGGGCCTGATTCCGGCACTGGTGGTGCTGGTGATGATCTCGTCGCTGGCCGGCGAGGAATTCAAGCTCACTGAAGTGATCGGCAACATCGTTGTGCTCTCCATCCTCTGCACGGTTGTCTTCAAGGTCGGACTGGGTATGAACATATCTGTCGTGCAGGGGATTTGGTGACATGGATCTCCTAGACAATCTCGTCCTCGGCATCAGCGTCGCCTTCACCTTCCAGAACCTGACCTATGCCCTGCTGGGCTGCATGGTCGGCACCCTGATCGGCGTTCTGCCGGGCATCGGTCCCGTGGCGACGATCGCCATGCTGCTGCCCATCACCTTCCATCTGCCGCCGACCGCCTCGCTGATCATGCTGGCCGGCATCTATTACGGCGCGCAGTACGGCGGCTCGACGACCTCGATCCTGGTGAACCTGCCGGGCGAGGCCTCCTCGGTCGTGACCTGTCTCGACGGCTATCAGATGGCGCGCAACGGGCGTGCCGGTGCAGCGCTTTCGATTTCCGCGGTCGGCTCGTTCTTCGCCGGCACCGTCGGTACCATCATCATCGTCATCTTTGCCGAGCCGCTGACGCGCATGGCGCAGAAATTCGGCCCCGCCGACTACTGCTCCCTGATGGCGCTCGGTCTCGTCGCCGCGGTGGTCCTTGCCAGCGGCTCGGTCACCAAGGCGATCGCGATGGTGTTCCTCGGCCTGTTGTTCGGCCTGATCGGCACCGACGTGAACACCGGAGCGCAGCGCTTCACCTTCGACGTCCCGGAACTGAGCGACGGTATCGATTTCGCCCCGATCGCCATGGGCCTGTTCGGCATCGCCGAGATCGTGGTCAACCTCGAACGACACCTGGAACGCGGCGGCGCGATCAAGGTCGGCTCGTTGTGGCCGACGCGTGAAGAGATCAGGCGCGCCATCCCGGCCATCCTGCGCGGCACCTTGCTGGGCTCGCTGCTCGGCGTGCTGCCGGGCGGTGGACCGACCCTCGGTGCTTTCTCGGCCTATACGCTCGAGAAGAAGCTCTCCAAGAACCCCGGCCAGTTCGGCAAAGGCGCGGTCGAAGGTGTCGCGGCACCGGAGGCGGCCAATAATGCCGCCGCCCAGACCTCGTTCATCCCGATGCTCACCCTTGGCATCCCGTCCAACGCCGTCATGGCGCTGATGGTCGGAGCCATGATCATCCAGGGTATCCAGCCGGGGCCCGAGGTCATGACCAAGAAGCCGGACCTCTTCTGGGGCATGATCGTCTCGATGTGGATCGGCAACGCCATGCTGGTCGTCATCAACCTGCCGATGATCGGCATGTGGGTGAAGCTGCTGACCGTACCGTACCGCTATCTGGCGCCCGCCATCCTGCTTTTCTGCTGCATCGGCGCCTACAGCCTGCAGAACAGCACCTTCCACGTCATGCAGGTCGCGATGTTCGGCGTGCTTGGGTATGTCTTCGTCAAGCTGGGCTGTGAAGGGGCACCGTTCCTGCTGGGTCTCGTGCTCGGACCGCAGATGGAGGAATACTTCCGGCGCGCTATGCTGCTCTCGCGCGGCGACCCCATGGTCTTCATCGAACGGCCGATCAGCCTGGGCCTGCTCATCACGACGGCGCTGCTGCTGATCCTGATGGCGTTGCCGAGTATCAAGAAAGCCCGCGAGGAGGCCTTCCAGGAGGAAGGCTGACCCTCTAGCAGGCTGTTGAAATAGGGCCTTCTGAAGCACCGGCGAGCAATATTGTTGCGCGGACGGTCGCTGCGACCCGGGATTCAGGGGTGCGACATTCGCTTCATCTGTTTCGTTTATTTCGTTTGTTGCGTTTATCCGTCGTGACTCCGACTTTTCAACGGCCTGCTAGCGGGAGAAGACGATACAGGCCGGGCTGCCGACCTTGGTCCGCAGCCTGGTCGGCGCCAGAAGTCCGTTGCGGCCGACCTTGTAGGCGATGATGGAGTCGCCGCCCTGATTGGCGACATAGAGGAAGCGCGCTGCCGGATCGAAGGCGAAGAAGCGGGGAACGCTGCCCTTGGTCGGCACCCACTGGCGCGGCGTCAGAGTGCCCTTGGCGGCATCGATGCCGAACACGCCGATACTGTCGTGGCCGCGGTTCGAGACGTAGACGTTGTGCCCAGCACCATCGACCCAGATCTCCGCGCCGGTGCTGTAGCCCGTGAAATCCGACGGCGTCGACGGCACGGTCTGCAGCGGCGTCAGCGCGGCGCTGGCCGTATCCTGGCGATAGGTCGTGATCGTCGAATCGAGTTCGTTGATGACGTAGGCGAACGGCCTGCGCGGATGGAAGTCGATGTGGCGCGGCCCTGCGCCCGGCCGTGCAGCGACACGGCTGATCTCGACCAGCACGCCACGCCGTGCGTCGAGGCGGTAGCCGATGACGCAGTCCGAGCCCTTGCAGGGCAGGTAGAAGGTCCGGCCGGCGCGATCGAGCGGATTGTGATGCGGCCGCACGTTCTTCTGCTCGGTGCGATGCGGCCCCAGCGGCGCGGCAACGGCCGTCAGGGTCGAGTAGGGCGCGAGGCTCCCGTCCTTTGAGATCGGCAGCGCGGCCAGCGAGTCGGAACCGTAGTTGCTCACGACCAGGAACCGCTGACTGGCGTCGAAGGCGAGATGGATGGGGTTGTGGCCGCCGGTCGGCTGGCGGTTCAGGACGGCCAGGCGACCGGTCTCGCGGTCGACCGTGCAGGACGTCGCCTCGCTGCGGTCGCCATGCACCGAATAGAGACGGTCCCCGGCAGCATTGAGGGCGAGGAACGACGGGTTCTCCAGCCCGCCGAGATGTTGGACATGTCGAAACGTGCCCGTACGCGTGTCGACCCTATAGACGTTGATGCCGTTACCGCGGCCGTTGCGCTCCGGCGAGGTGTAGCTGCCGACATAGGCGAAAGACATCTTGCAACCTCCAATACAGTCTTCATTTTCACGCTCCCCACGCCAATGCAAGTGCGCACGCATGCCGCATGCAGATATGCATTTCCGTGAATGGCGACACGGGCTGAAAGCAATCACGATCTACTCGCTGGCATGGTGTTCGGCGGAAGGCAGCGAAGGCATCTCCGCCAGGTCGTGCGGAGCGATAGGGGAGGCGAATGCCCAAGAACGACAGCGTCTTCGAGATCGGGCTGGCCATGGCGGGCGCCATATCGGCGGGCGCCTATTCGGCCGGCGTCATCGATTTCCTCTTCCAGGCCCTCGACGCCTGGGAGAAGGCGAAACGGGAGGCCCCGGACACGGTGCCGAATCACTCGGTGTGCCTCAGGGCGGCGGCCGGTGCTTCGGCCGGCTCGATCACCGCGGCGCTGGCGGTCGTCACCGTCGCCGGTGGCCTCCAGAGACGGGAATTCGCGGTCCCGCAAGCGGGCAAGCAGAAATACGAGTGCGTCCTGCCGAGCCTCTACAACGCCTGGGTCAAAAAGCCGGACATGGCGTCGCCGGGCGGCGCACCGGATCTGCTTTCCAACACGGACCTGAAGCCAGACGAAGCACCGAGATCCGTGCTGAACGCGCAAATTCTCGGGGAGCTCGTCTCGGAAACACTGCGCGTGCCGCCGGACGACGGGACCGCGTCTGTGCCTGCGCATGGCGGGCGGGGGCTGCCTTACTTCGCCAAGCGCTTCCACTTGTTCCTTACCCTGGCGAACATGCGGGGCGTGCCGTACCAGATCAGCTTCACGTCGGGCGGCAAACTTGCGGCGCATTCGATGATGAGTCACGGCGACCGCGTCCACTACGCGGTCGAGGGAATTGGGGTGCATGATGGAGAGAATGGCTGGCTCTCCAGCGATCCCGCCATCTCGCTGGCCGTCTCCAGCCTGCCGAAGGGCGATCAGGCATTGAGTGAACAATGGCAGGCCTATGGGCAGGCAGCCTTGGCCTCGGCGGCATTTCCCATCGGTCTGGCCGCCAAGTCGATCGCCACCAACACCAAATACTATGACGGTCGCTCCTGGCCGGGCCAGGCCATGAATGCGAGGCATATTGCGCCGATTTGGCCGACGGCATGGGGGCCGGACCCACGCGACTTTCGCTTCATGAGCGTCGATGGCGGCCTTATCGACAACGAGCCGTTCGAGTACGCACGCCGCTCGATCCTGCTCCCCAGCCTCGAACCGAATCCGCGGCCGGACGACGAGGCGCGCGGCGCCGTACTGATGGTCGATCCTTTTCCGGAGGGACCGGAATTTCCACCCGACGATCAGGAGGACGCGACCGTTCTGGACATTGCCAGGGCGCTGCTGCCGATCTTGAAGAACCAGGCACGCTTTAAACCCGACGAGCTGGCGGCGGCCCTTGACGATCAGGTCTTCAGTCGCTGGCTGATCGCGCCTACACGCGCGAAGACGGTAACCCAGGACGAAACCTATGCGATCGCAACTGGCGTCCTGGCGGGCTTCGGCGGCTTTCTTGACGAATCGTTTCGCGCGCACGACTACCAGCTCGGCCGCCGCAACTGCCAGCGGTTCCTCAAGAAGGTCTTCGTTGTCGGCGAGCGCAATCCTCTTGTCTGGGACGAGAATGGCGGCAGGCCGAAATGGTCCGATGCGGCGTTCCAGGACTCGCGGTTCCGGTACTTGGACGAGAAGAAGCAGAAGCACTTCTGTCCGATCATTCCCCTTGTCGGCGATGCCGAACCGGAAGTACCGGAGCCGGTCTGGCCACGCATCGATGGTAGGCGGCTTGACGGAATCGAAAAGCGCATCGAGGCCCGTACAGCCTACGTCGTGCCCAAGCTGCTCAACTTCAAGAGTGTCAGCCCGCTCTTGAACTGGGCCTTGCGGCAGGCATGGACCCTGTTCGGCAAGACAACATTGCTGACCTTCGTGTTTAGCACCATCCGCGCGGACCTGATCCGCCGTAACCAGCTAAAAGGATGGCAAACCTATTCGGATGCGGCACGGGAGGTGATCGCGGAGCTTTCGCTCTCGGCTTACGACTATCGCACCATCAATGGGTCCAATGGTCTCTGCAAAACGCTCGGATTGTCGGAGGCACATGTTCGCGACGCGTTGATCGAGGTGCGGAAGAGGAAGCCGGACCTGATCTGGTCGGGCCAGGTCGGAAACCAGGAATGCTGGACGCTGGCGGCACGGCGGCCGAGTTGGATCAAACGCAACAACCCGCTCGGCGGACAATTGAGTATCGGGTGACGCCATGCTGCTATCGATCGCTTCCGCGGCCATCTCCCTCGTCATCGTCTTCCTGGTCGTCAGTCTGCTCTGCACGACGGCCCAGGAATTCGTCGCCGGCCTCTTCTCCATGCGTGCCAAGACGCTCGAAGCGACGCTCGAGAAGATGCTCGACGACGAGGAGCGGACGGGTCTCGTCGACCAGTTCTACGCGCATCCGCTGATCAAGAGCCTGGCGCCCTCGGGTCGCCTGCCGTCCTACATTCCGAAGGATCAGTTCGCGATGGCGATCCACGACATGCTGACGCGCAACCGGGCGCTCCAGGTCGGCAATGTCCTGCCGGTGTTCCGTATCCTCATGAAGGAGGCGGGTGGCGACGAAGTGGCGTTCAAGAAGTCTGTGGAAACCTGGTTCGAAGCGAGCATGGAGCGGGCCGGCGGCTGGTACAAGCGGCAGACACAGCGAATCATTCTGGCGCTCGGGCTGGTGATCGCGATTGGCTTCAACATCGACGCCATGCGCATCGCAACGACCGTGGCGAGCGCACCGCCGGCGCTCCAGACGAATGTCATGGACGAGGCCAAGCGGCTTGCAGCGCAGACCAATGCGCAGGCAAACCTCGACACGCTCGCCAGGCTCCAGATTCCGTTCGGATGGACGAAAGACTACCGGGTTGCCGGTGATGCAGGTCGCTGGACGTCCGACTGGGTGATCGCCTGGATCGTCGCCTTCGCCGGGTGGTCGATGACCGCGCTCGCCGCGTCGCTGGGCTCGCAATTCTGGTTCGGCATTCTCGTTCGCTTCGTCAACATCCGGTCGGCCGGCGAGAAGCCTGAAGAGGCGAAAGTCAAGGCCGGCTAACGCGCGGTCGAGACGATCAGGACGACGCCTGCCATGACGAGGATGATGCCGGCGAGTTCGCGGCGGTTCATCGATTCGTTGAAGATGCGTCGGGATACGAAGTAGCTGAACACGACCTCGATCAGGATCAGAGTCCGCACCTGGGAGGCTGGTGCGAGCGCTAGCGCCGTCACGTTGGCGAGCGACGCCGAGGCGCCCGCGACTCCGGCGAACATCGAGACGCGCCACTGCCGGAGGGCCCCCAGCACGACCGCCGGGTTACGCGCCAGCAGCCAGGCACAGAGCAGGACAGCCTGCAGGAGCTGGCTCCAGAACAGCGTTTCCGCGGCAGCGAGGAAAGGCGAGTCGGTGTGAAGCGCCAGGTTGGCACCGCGATAGCCCACGACCGAAATCGCGAAGGCGGACCCGGAGGCGAGACCGTAGAAGGCGGCCGGATCGGCCCAGCTGCGCTTCGCTCCGTCGAGTGCCGGCGGGCGCGGAGAGAGCAGGACGACGCCCAGGGTCGCCACGACGATGGCGGCGATTGCCAACGCCGACAACGTTTCACCGAGGAACAGCACGGAGAAGAGTGCGACCTGGATGACCTCGCTCTTGGAATAGACCAGCCCGATCGCGAAGCTGCGCTCTTGCATCGCCCGCAACAGCAGTGCCGTACCGGCCAACTGACTCAGCGCCGCGACCACCACCCAGCCACCGAAGCTCCAGGTGAGGGCGGGTTGAGGAACGCCACCGAACAAGAGCACGAGGCAAAGCCAGACGCCGAGAACGGGCATGCCGTAGAGAAAGCGGACCAGCGTTGCGCCGAGTGTCCCCAGCTCGGCCGTGAGATGTCGCTGCGCGGTGTTGCGGACGGTCTGCGCCGCGGCGGCGAAGACGGTGAGTGGTACCCAGAGCCACGACGGGGAAATCATATCGCCGGCTCTTCAGGAGGTTGTCGTTTGACCATGTGGAACAATTGCACATAGGATCGCCGCAATCGGTCATCGACCGCAAAAGAATTTCGGGAGTGAACACCATGACGTCCACCGAGTCGCGGCGCGCGAGCCGTCGTCAAGTTCTGAAAGGCGCGGGGGCCCTGGCCGCTGCCGGGGTGATTGGCGCTCCCGCGATCAGCAAGGCGCAGACCGGTGCCATCAAGATCGGCGTGCCGACGATTCTGTCAGGCCGCGTCGCGATCCTTGGGCAGACCAGCGTCGGCGGCCTCAAGGTCGTGTTCGACAAGTTCAACGAGGCGGGCGGCATCAACGGCCGCAAGATCGAGATGGTGGTTCGCGACTCCAAGGGCGCGCCGCAGGAAGCCGCCAAGGTGACGCGCGATCTCATCAACAACGACAAGTGCGAGATCATCCTCGATGCCGAGGCGTCGAGCGCCGCCTTCGCTGTCCAGGAGGTCATCCGCGAGATCGGCGTCCTCTGCCTCCACTCCAATTCCGAGACCTCGTCGCTGACGGCCGATCCCAAGCTGCACGTGCCGACGGCTTTCCGGACGGCCCGCCAGGGCATTCACGATGCGATCGGTGGCGGCGACTACGCCGCGAAGATCGCCAAGGCCAAGGGCCTGAAGAAATGGGCGACCTGTTCGCCGGACTATGCCTATGGCCGCTCGAACACGGCCGAGTTCATGGAATACGCCAAGTACTTCGACGGCAACATCCAGGTCGTCGAAGAGTCGTGGCCCAAGCTGTTCCAGCCGGACTATACCGAGGTCGTCACCAAGCTCCTCAATGCCAAGGCCGATGCGATGTATTCGGCGCTGTGGGGCGGCGATCTGGTGGCCTTCATCGACCAGGCCAACCTCTACGGTCTGTTCGACAAGCAGGCGTCGTTCATGGTGAACCTGGGCGACTACGGCGTCGTCGACCAGGTGAAGCAGTTCCCGCAGGGCGTCTACTCGGGAGGCCGCTACAATCGCACGGTGCCGGCCACCAAGGAAAACGAGGAGTGGTACCAGAACTACGTCAAGACGCAGAAGCACAAGCCGACCAACTGGTCGTGGGAGAACGCGGTCGCCGCCGAGTTCGTCGTCGAGGCGCTGAAGAAGACCAACGGCGACACCAACGGCAAGAAGATGGCCGAGGCCATCAAGGGCATGACCCTAAAGAGCCAGTTCGGCACCAAGGGTACCGTCACGATGCGGGCCGAGGACAACACCCTGGTCGACTACATCATTGGCTACGGCGTCTCGCTCTCCAAGGAGCCCTACGTGGCCGACTTCCAGGCCTCGGCGTGGGAGCCGATCTTCGAGCTCGAGAAGCAGTGGAAGAAGAAGCAGGGCTACATTTCCTGATCTCGCGTCGTTTTCGAGTAGGATAAACAGGTGGATCTCGACGCGTTGCTACGCTGCGTCGGGACGACGTCATGCGTCGTCACGCAGCTCACCAGCGGCATGATCATTGGCATGCTGCTGTTTCTGATCGCGTCGGGCGTGACGCTGATCTTCGGCGTGCTCAACGTCATCAACTTCGCGCACGGCTCTCTCTACATGATCGGGGCGTATGCGGCGTGGACCTTCTACCAGCTCACCGGCAGCTACTTCGTCTCCGCATTGGGGGCGGCCGTGGCAGTCGGCATGCTGGGCGTCCTGTTCGAGCGCGTGCTGATGAGCAAGGTGTACGGCTCGAACGTGCTGATGCAGCTGCTGGTCTGCTATGCCGTGGTGCTGATCTCCGACGATCTCATCAAGATCATCTGGGGGCCGGTGCCGCTCTCGATGGGCATGCCGCCCGAGTTCCGGCTGCCGCCCATCCGCTTCATGGGCGGCGTCATTCCACCCTTCTATCTCTTCATGATCCTGGCGGCGATGGCGATCGGGTTGCTGCTGTGGCTGGTCATCGTCCGCACGCGCTTCGGCAGCATCGTGCGGGCCGCGGCGATCAACGGGCCGATGGTGTCGGCGCTCGGCATCCGGGTGAACCTCTACTATGCCGCCGTTTTCGGCATCGGCAGCGCCCTGGCGGGCGCGGCGGGGGCGCTTGCGGCACCCGTGCGCTCGCTGACGCCGGGCATGGGCTTTTCGATCCTGATCGAGTCCTTCATCGTGACGGTGATCGGCGGCATGGGCTCGATCGTCGGCGCTTTCGTGGCCTCGATCATCATCGGCCTCACGCGCTCCTTCGGCAGCATCGGCTTCCCGCTGTTCGTCGACGGGGTGATGTTCCTGATCATGGCGCTGGTCCTGATCTTCAAGCCCAGCGGCCTGTTCGGCCGCGAGCACCGGTAGGCGGCGATGGCGGGACGTTGGCGTGATCTCGGCCTCGCTGTGCTGGGCCTGCTGTTGCTGCTGCTGGTGCCCGTATTCGGCGCGTCGCCGGCCATCCGCGACTTCATCATGTTCGGTATGGCCTACGGTCTGCTGGCCATGTCGCTCAACCTGCTGATCGGCTACACCGGGCTGGTGTCGTTCGGCCACGCGATGTTCTTCGCCGCCGGCGCCTACGCGTTCGGCCTCGCGATGCAGTCGGGCAAGTTCTCGATCCCCGGCGCCTTCGCGCTGGCGATCGGTTTCACGGCGCTCATGGCGCTGATCGTGGGCGCGATCTGCGTGCGACTGAACGAGATCTATTTCGCCTTCCTGACGCTCGCCTTCCAGATGCTGTTCTACAACATCATCCTGGGCTGGGTGTCGTTCACCGGCGGCGACCAGGGATTGATGGGCGGCATTCCACGGCCGAAGTTCCTGGGCATCGATCTCGCCGACCGGACGCAGCTCTACATCTTCTGTTCCGTCGCGTTCGTCGTCTGCATTGCCATCCTGCGCCAGGTCGTGACGTCGCCCTTCGGCTACACGCTGCGCATGATCCGCGACAACCAGGAGCGCGCGGCCTTCCTCGGCATCAACGTGATCATGGTCAAGCTGGCCTGCTTCGTCATTTCCGCCTGCGTCGCGGGCGTGGGCGGCATCCTGCTCACCCTGTTCGTGTCGGGCGCCTATCCCAATTTCGGCTTCTGGACGACCTCGGGCGAGGCGATCTTCATGATCCTGCTGGGCGGGTCTAACGTCTTCCTGGGGCCGCTGGTCGGCACGGTGATCCTGCGCCTGCTGAACGACATCACGGTCAGCTACACGAGTCACACCGAACTGGTGCTGGGAATCGTGATCCTCGTCCTGGTCCTCGGCCTGCGCAAAGGCCCGCTCGATCTGCTGGCCGAGCGCTGGGAGAACCGGCGGCAGGCCAAGGCCCAGGCGGTGCGCGACGCGGCCGACAAGGACGCGCAGGCGGGCCGGGATGCCTGACATGCTGAAGCTAGAGAACCTCAAGAAATCCTTCGGCGGCGTGGCGGCCACGCGGGACGTGACGCTGGACTTCGCCGACGGCTCGCTCAGCGCCATCATCGGCCCCAACGGCGCCGGCAAGACGACGCTGTTCAACCTGATCACCGGCCGTTTTCCACCGGACACTGGGCGCATATTGCTGGCGGGCGAGAACATCGCCGGCCTCTCGCAGCGCCGGATCGTCCGGCTGGGCATTGGGCGCGCCTTCCAGGTAGCCAGCCTGTTCCCAACGCTCACCGTATCGGAAGCGCTGGCGGCGGCGGCACAGGCCCACCAGCGTCGCGAAACGGTGCTGCGCTCGCCGTTTCCGCTGGCCGCGACGACGCGGCAGGGCGACGAGATCATGGAACTGCTGGGGCTCACGCGGGTCGCGGGCATCCTGAGCCGCAACCTGAGCCACGGCGACCAGAAGCTGCTCGACATCGGCCTGGCCCTGGCGCTCGATCCCAAGGTGCTGCTGCTCGACGAGCCGACCGCCGGCATGGGACCCGAGGAGCGTTGGCGGATGATCGAAACCGTGCAGCGCCTGTGGCGGGCGCGGCGCATGACGCTGATCTTCATCGAGCACGACATGGACATCGTCTTCAAGGTCGCCCAGACGGTGCGCGTCCTGTCCTACGGGTCGGTCTTGGCAGAAGGCACACCCGACGAGGTGCGAACCAACCCCAAGGTGATCGAGGCCTATCTCGGCAAGTCTGCTCACGGGACGTCAGGACAGGGAGCGGCGGCATGAGCGCCGGGGAGATTCTGCGCGTCGACGATATCGACGTTTTCTACGGCGCCAGCCAAATCCTGTTCGGCGTCTCGTTCGGGGTGGAGAAGGGCCAGTCGCTGGCGCTGCTCGGCCGCAACGGCGCGGGCAAGAGCACGACCATGAAGGCCATCATCGGCATCGCACCGGCCAGGCGCGGCCGGGTCTCCGTACGCGGCACGCCGGTGCAGAAGTTCACGCCCGATCGCATCGCCCGCGAGGGCGTGGGCTTCGTGCCGGAGGACCGGCAGATCTTCCCCGAGCACTCGGTCGAGGACAATCTGAAGATCGCGATCAAACCCGGCGTCGGCGGCCGGATCGACTGGACCCTGGAGAAGATCTACGACGTCTTCCCGATCCTCGCCTCGATGCGCGGCCGCATGGGCGGGAGGCTCTCGGGCGGCGAGCAGCAGATGCTCACCATCGCGCGCACGCTCATGGGAAATCCGGACGTCGTGCTGCTCGACGAGCCCAGCGAAGGCCTGGCGCCGATCATCGTCGAGAAGATCGGCGAACTGATCCAGCGGCTGCGCGACATGGGCACGACCCTGATCGTGGCCGAGCAGAACATGCATTTCTGCCTCGATATCGCGAGCCACGTGGCGGTGATCGACAAGGGCCACATCGTCTATCGCGGCTCGATCGACGAGCTGCGGGCCAACGACGACGTGAAGAAGCGCTACCTGGCGGTCTGAAGAACGACGCGAAGCCCGGGCTTCGCATCCTCGAGCCGGATCGTCAGTCCATGCAGGCCAGCGATCGCCTTGACCATTGCCAGCCCGAGGCCGCTGCCCGACGTCGAGCGGCTGCGGTCGAGCCGGTAAAAGCGGTCGAAGACCTTGTCGTGTTCGGAGTCGGGAATACCCGGCCCGTTGTCGGCCACCTCGATCTCGAATCCGTCACCCTGCCGGTGCAGGCCGAGGCTGACATTTGTGCCTTCCGGCGTATGGCGCAGCGCATTTTCCAGCAGGTTGGACACGAGCTGGGCCATCAACTGACGGTCGCCGGTCAGCGTGGCGCCGGGCTCGACCTGAACCTCGAGCGTGCGGTCCGAGTCCTCGGCGACGGGCTGGTAGGTCTCGCCCAGGCTCTTCAGCAGGGCGGAGACGTCGAACGCAGCGAAGGCGCTCTTCTGCGCACCGGCCTCGACCTGGGCGATGCGCAGCAGGGCCGAGAAGGTCTCCAGCAGCGCGTCGGCCTCCTCGATGGCCGCATCGGTGGCGGCGCTGTAGTCGGCGGTCGTGGTCGCGCGCTCGCGGGCGTCCTCCAGCCGCTGGCGCAGGCGGCCGAGCGGCGTGCGCAGGTCGTGGGCGATGTCGCTCGACACCTGGCGCAGCCCGTCCATGAGCTGCTGGATGCGCGCCAGCATGGCGTTGAGGCTGGCCACCAGCTGGTCGATCTCGTCGTGCGTGCCGCGCACGGGAATGCGGGCGGAAAGATCGCCTTCCATGATGGCGCGGCTGGTGCGCGTGATCGTGTCGATGCGGCGCAGGAAATTGCTGCCGAGCAGGGCGCCGCCGGCGATGGCCAGCAGGAGAGTGAGGCCGCCCGACCAGGCGAAGGCGCGGATGATGGCGCGCTGCATGTCGACCAGGCGGTTGGCGTCCTGGGCCACCAGCAGAAACGAGCCGTCGGGGAGGGTGAGGCCGAACCCCGTCAGCTTGGGTCTCTCCCCGGGGCGGTCGGGATCGATTTCCGGCTGGGGCTGGTCGGGTTCGAAGTCGATGGCGCCGTTGACCGGCGGCATGCCCGGCAGGTTTCCCACGACGACGCGTCGGTTGGGCGCCTGCAGCAGGTAGAAGATCGGACCCCGGGTACGGAAGTTGATGCGCCGGGTGATCTGCTCGGCGAGGCCCGCCAGGCCGCTGCGGCGGTGGACTTCGGCGAGCTGGTAGGCCTCGGAGCGCAGGACGGCGGCCATGTCGTTCTGCATCGCCGCGGTCGCCGTCCAGTAGACGCTGGCGAACAGCACGCCGGCGGACAGGATGAAGAGGACGGCGTAGAGCAGCGGCAGGCGGAAGCTCGCCGAGCGCAGGATCCTAATCAGGCGCGCGGATGACATAGCCGGCCCCCCTGATCGTATGGAGCAGCGGCTTGTCGAAGCCCTTGTCGATCTTGGAGCGCAGCCGGCTGATATGGGTCTCGACGATGTTGGTCTTGGGATCGAAATGGAAGTCCCAGACCTTCTCGAGCAGCATCGTGCGCGTCACTACCTCGCCGGCATGGCGCAGCAGGTACTCGAGGACCTTGAATTCCTGGGCGAGCAGCTCGATGCGCTTGCCCCCGCGTGTGACGGTGCGCGCCAACAGATCCATTTCGAGATCGCCGACCCCGAGGGAGGTCGCGGCGACGATCGGCGGGCGACGGGAGAGGGCGCCGATGCGCGCCCTGAGTTCGGCGAAAGCGAAGGGCTTTGTGAGGTAGTCGTCGCCGCCGGCCTCCAGCCCCGCGACGCGGTCGTCGACGCCGCCCATGGTGGTGAGGAACAGGACCGGCGCCTTCATGCCCGTGGCACGGGCCGCCTTGACGAGCGACAGACCGTCCATCTGCGGCAGCATGCGGTCGACGATCAGCACGTCGTATTTTTCGCCCGTGGCGAGATACAGGCCGTCGCGTCCGTTGTCGGCATGGTCGACCACGTGGCCGTGCTCGCGCAGGCCCTTGGCGATGTAGTCGGCGGTTTGCTTGTCGTCTTCGACGAGGAGGATTTTCACGGCGCCCGTCTATCCGGCGCCGGCCTCCGGCGCAATGTTCCCCAACTATACAAACATTCAATCCTGCGGCCATCCGGGCGCTACAGGCCATCCCCCATATTCCGCTCACCCCCCAAGGAGGAGGCTGTAGATCATGACCAAGACCAAGTCCCGTATCCTGACCGCCCTGGCGCTCACCACCGCCCTGACGGCGCCTGCGCTGATCGCCCCGATGTTCACCGCCCCCGCGGCCATCGCCGGCCAGACCATGCCCGTTCAGGACTTTTCGGACCTGGCTGCCAAGGTAACCCCTGCGGTCGTCAATGTCGCCGTGACCATGAAGGCCGGCGCGGACGACGGCGACGAGACCCGCATGTCGGACTCGCAGCAGAAGCAGATGGAAGAGTTCATGAAGCGCTTCGCCGAGCGCTTCGGCCAGCCGATGCAGCCGGGTCGTCCGGACGGCAAGGGCCGCCCGCAGTCGAAGGAGAAGGCCCAGGCCGTCGGCACGGGCTTCATCATCGACGCCAAGGGCGTGATCGTCACCAACTACCACGTGGTCAGCAAGGCCGACACGATCACCGTCACCATGGCGGACGGCACCAAGCTGCCGGCCAAGCTGATGGGCGGCGACGAGAAGACCGACCTGGCGGTGCTGAAGGTCGAGAGCGACAAGCCGCTCCCGTACGTCTCGTTCGGCGACGCCAGCAAGGTGCGCGTCGGCCAGCCGGTGATGGCTGTCGGCAACCCGTTCGGCCTCGGTGGCACCGTGACCACGGGCATCGTGTCGGCGCGCGGCCGTGACATCCAGTCCGGCCCGTTCGACGACTACATCCAGACCGACGCGGCCATCAACCGCGGCAACTCGGGCGGCCCGCTGTTCGACATGGACGGCAACGTGATCGGCATCAACACGGCCATCTACTCGCCGACCGGCGGCAGCATCGGCCTGGGCTTTGCCATCCCGTCCTCGCTGGCGCAGCCGGTGGTGGCGGAGCTGAAGGACAGCGGCCGGGTCGAGCGTGGCCTGCTCGGTGTCCAGATCCAGCCGGTCTCGAAGGAGATTGCGGAGAGCCTGTCGCTGAAGAGCGAGAAGGGCGCCCTGGTGGCGGTGGTTCAGCCGGACAGCGCGGCGCTCGCAGCCGGTGTCCAGTCGGGCGACGTGATCGTGAGCGTCGACGGCAAGAAGGTCGACGGCATCAAGGAGCTGACCCGCTCGATCTCCGCGGTCAAGCCGGGCACCTCGGTCAAGCTGGGTGTGTGGCGCGACGGCAAGGAGATGACGCTCACCGCCAAGGTCGGCGGCCAGAAGGACGATGCGATCGTCAAGGCCAGCGCCGACGGCAAGGACGGAACCGCGAAGCCGGCGCCGCTCTCCTACGGTGTCTCGCTGGCGCCGCTCTCTCCGGAGGCGCGCAAGAAGCTCGGCCTCGACGGTGACGTGAAGGGTGTGGTCGTCGCCACGGTCGAGCCGGGCAGCCCGGCCGACGACCAGGGCCTCAAGGCCGGCGACGTGCTCCAGCAGGTCGGCAAGGACGCCGTCGACAGCCCGAAGATGGCTGCCGAGAAGCTCAAGGAAGCGAAGACCACCGGCAAGCCGGTGCTGATGAAGGTGTTTCGAGAGGGGATGACGCGCTTTGTCGCTATCTCTCCCCGGGCGGCCTAGCAAACCTCTCGATCGGCCGGAGCCTGGGGGCTCCGGCCGAAGCCTTCCAGCCTGGCGTTGCAAGCGTTGCTTTCAGACTTCGAGGTCGAAGCGGAGCCGCTATCTTTCCCCGGGTGGCCGAGCAGAACCTCAGTAAGGAGCCGGCGGCGGCCCCACCCCCCCCCGTTTTCATACA
>JBILYJ010000411.1:0-5040 GCA_044377795.1 Reyranella sp.
ATCCCTCCGCGTGATCGCCAACGACATCTCGACCTCCTAAACGACGCTGTCGCTTCAAAGAATCGAGCCCCGACCTCCAGCGCAAATCACATAAGAGTCATCGGTTCAGACGGTTGGTATTATTTTAGCTGCATTCATTTCGAGTCAGACTCTGAGGAGGTCGCGAGGCGACCGTCTCGAAGGATGGGCAACAGACGTGGTGCTCGTATCCACCCTTCGAGACGCACTGCTACGCAGTGCTACTCAGGGTGAGGGCGGTGGTTTGAATGGTGCTCACTTGCCACGAACGCTCATCGTCGGCGCAGAGACGGGCCCGTTGACCGTCATCACATAGTCGGTCGCGCCATTCGAGCCGGAGTCGATCGCAATCGTGGTCGCCGTGGTCGCCGCGGTGAGGCTGGTAAGGCTGTTGATCCGTGCCGTCGCGCTCGGCCCCTTCAATGCGTGGTTCTGCAGGCTGATCTCGCCATTCGAGAGGGTGATGTCGCCCTCGATCGTGCTCTGCGCGTTGATGAAGCCCGAGATGACCGCCGAATTGAATCCCATCTCGGTGCTGAAGAGGCTGCCGATGCCGGTCGCAAAGGAGGCGAAGCCCAGCGAACCGCCGGCCACGGAGGGATACACGACACCCGACAGATGGCCCTGCCCCGTCAGGGAATCGCGGATCTGCCCGGGTGAATTGCCCTGCCCCTGCAGCGCGATCTTCATGACGTCGATCTTGCCGTCGACCGCCACCTTCAGGTGTTCGTTGCCGAAGACATTCTGCCCGGCCGCACCGCGCAGCATCTCGCCGACGTAGATGCCCTGCAGGGTGCCGGCCACGTCGACCGTCATCGTGTCCTTCGAGGCGTCGACCGTGCCCGCGAAGTCGACGGCGCCGCTGTAGAACTGACCGGTGAGCTTGGACACCTTGAAGACGCCGTTGCGCAGGGTCGCATTCATGTCCGCGTAGGTGACCCTGAGAGCGCCGATCTCGATGGCGCTGGTTTCGAGGTTCAGCGTGGCGTCGAAGGCGCGCAGGCCCGACAGGTCGATCTGCTTGTCGGTCGCGACACGCGGCGCCCTCGAAGGCAGCGGCACGGCTTCGGCGTTGGCGCCGCCCGGCGCGGCCGGCAGCGCGGGCGTGGGCACGGAAGGGGCGGGCCCATCGGTGACGCCCAGCCAGTCATCGAGATCGAGCGTACCCGGGATGCGCAGATTGGCCGTGAAATTGGGCCTCTTCCCCAGCGTGGCATCGATGCGCCCCGACATCTGTGTGCCGATCGCCGTCAGGTTGCCCTCGAACGACGCCCGCTGGTCGTTGCCCTTGAAGGCGCCCTGGGCAACCAGCCCGCCAAGTCCGGTCTGCGGTTGTCCCGTGGCCACCGAGACCAACCCGCTCGCATCCTGCGCCTGCAGGGCAAAGCTCGAGAGATCGAAGGCAAACTTGTCGCCCAGCACCAGCGAACCGGTGGCACGGGCGGTCGCCCCGACCGCGGTGACCGATGCGTTGCGCAGGGTCAGCGCCTCCATCGTGCCGGCGACGCTGCCCCCTGCCGTCGAGGCGCCCAGCTTGCCGTTCAGGAACTTCGGCATGCCGGCATAGACCAGCAGCTTGTCGGTATCGGGCATCGTGGCGTTGAAGGTGAGGTCGAACCGCGGCGCCGTGCCGAAGTCGGCGACCTGCCCCTTGAGGTCGAACTTCGCCCCCAGGACGTCGGCAACCTTGAGGGCGTTCACCTTCAGGAGATTGCCCTGCACGGCGAGGTCAGCCTCGATCCCGTTCAGCGTCCCGCCGCGGAACACGAGATTGGCGACCTTGGCCTTGAGTCCGAGTGTGGGCAGGGTCTTGTCGGGCGCAGCGGGAGCGGCGGCCGGGGCTGGGGCAGGCGCCGTCGATGCGGCCGGGTCCGCGACAACCGACGGCTCGCGAGGCGCCGGCAGGTAGGCATCGAGGTCGAAACTGGCGAGTTGCACCGAGGTCGCCACCGTGAGCGGCAGGCCGAAGGTGATGCTGCCGCTGCCGGTCGCGCGCTGGCCGTCGAGATCCATCGCAAGATCGGATATCTGCAGGCTGTTGGCCGTCGCGGCGACCTTGCCGTTGATCGACAACGCCTGGAGCTTGCCGGCCGGGACACCGGACGTATCGATCGCCAGCCACGCCAGCGTCTCACGCAAGCGCGTGCCGACGAGGCTGAACTCGCCGGCCGACTGGACGGGATTGGCCGGTGCCTTGACGGCAGGAGCGGCGGGCGCTGCGGCTGTGGTGCTGGCGCGCAGGACCATATCGCCCGGCAGGGTGGCGGCGAGCCGTGGCACGGTTATCACCCCCTTCCTGATCTCCACGCCAAGCGCCACGTCGCGCACCGTGTCCTTTCGGTAGAGGACTTCCTTGGCATCGATCGACACCCGAACGGTCAACGCCGGGGGGAACGGCGACAGGGAGGGTGCTGCGGCGGCCGGCGGCTTTGCGTCAGCAGGTTTGGCGGGCTTGGCAGTGACGGGCTGGGCCACAGCAGGCGTTGGCTTGAAGAGGCCAGGATCAGACAGCATGGCCATCCACTTCTCGGCGTCGAGCCTGGGCAGAGACAGGCGACTCTCCAGCGACGGGGCGGCGCCGCTCGTCAGGACGACGTCGCCCGACACGGCTTCGTTGCCCATCGACATCCTGAAGTTGGTGAGCGCGAGCTTCTCCGCCGAGACGTCGATATCCCCATCGAACGAGAACTGGCCGATGACCGAAGCGTCGAAGAGCGGCGGTTCCTGCCCACTCGCCCGCACGAGAGTGGCAATGAAGTCCGTCAGTCCGCCGGTCGTGAGGGAGACCTTGCCCTTCACGTCGGCGTCGACGGCGATGCGGCTGACATGCCCGTCGAAGTTCAGGTTACCGCTCTGCACCTTGAGCTTGAAGGACATGTCGCTGCCCTTGTCGGTGGGCGTGCCGACCTTGGCCATCAGCGACAGCGGCACGCCGTTCACTGTTGCTGTGCCGTCGAAACTGAACGGCCCCTGGAGGGAACCGACCGACGCCAGAAGCTCGACGTTCTCGGCCTTCAGCGTCTGATTGGTCCTGGGATTGGTGTAGCTGAGCGTCCCCTCGCGGATCTTGAGAGTGCCGATCGCCAGATGCAGGCCGCTGCTCGGCGCGCCCTCCGGCTGGGCGGCGCCGGCGCCGGGACTGAATTCCCAGTTCGGCCGGCCGTCGGCATCGGTTTCCAGGACGAGAGTCGGGCGGAAGAGCGTGAGCCTCCCGACTTCGATCCGGCCGCGCAGCAGCGCTCCCATGGATGGCGAGACGCCGATCCAGCGCACGTCGACCATCTGCGCGCCGCTGCCGCCCAATGCGTTGGCGAAACGAACCTGCCGCGCGCTGATGCGGGGCCTCGGGAAGAAAGTAAGCTTGAGCGGACCCTCGATCACCAGTTCACGGCCCGTCGCCTGCTTCACGGCGGCGATCATGGCCGGCTTGTACTGTTCGACGTTCAGAAGCGTTGGCGCGGCCACGATGGCAAGCGCCAGCAGGGCGATAACCGCCCCGACAGCCGCTCCGATCCGGATCAAGGTTCGCTTCCGCATGGCCATGGTCTTGTCAAACGCCCCCGGCCGTTTGAACGTCCGAGCCCGTCACAGGATGCATGGACTGTAGTTGAGAGCCAGCTTTGGGGCTATTCCAAGGTGGTCGCCAGCACGAACAAGGAGAGGAACGACCAATGGGTGACATTGCTTTCGGTTTCCAGGCAGCGCCTGCCAGCGACGTCCACAAGTCCGACCAGGCGCTCTATCGCGAGGTGATGGCGGATTGCGCGCTCGGCCAGAAGCTGGGCTACGACGCAGCCTGGCTACTCGAGCATCATTTCAGCGACTACTATCCAACGCCGAGTCCGCTCCTCTTCATGGCGCACATCGCGGCAGCCTTTCCCGACCTGTCGCTCGGCACCTCGGTGCTGGTGCTGCCCTGGTATCATCCACTGCGGCTCGCGGAAGAGATCGCCATGCTGAACAGCATGACCAACGGCACCTTGCATCTCGGCATCGGCCGCGGCACCGCCAAGATGGAATACGACGCCTACAACGTCGACATGAACGAGGCGCGCGCCCGCTTCGCCGAATGCTATCGCATCGTCGAGAAGGGCCTCACGGGCGAGCCCTTCACCCATGACGGGCCGTTCTGGAAGATCGACAAGTCGATCAGGCTGCGGCCCGATCCCACGACGAAGAAGGTCCGTTTCTACGGCGCCATCGGCAGCCCGGCGAGCGCCGAGGTGATGGGCGATCTCGGCGTTGCGCCGATCTGCCTCTCGACCTTTCCCGACAAGCTGCTTTCCAAGATCCTCGAACGCTGGCGGGCCCGCGCGGGCACCGCGGCGAAGGGCGCGATCCTGCCGATCTCGGTCAAGATGTTCATCGCCGACACCGACGAGGAGGCGCGCGACCTCGGCCGCCGCTTCTACCCGCCCTACTTCGACCTGCAGTGCACGCACTACGAGTCGGACGCCAACCCCTGGGCCGACATACCCGAGTACCAGGATTTCAGCCGCATGTTCGCCAACCTTCGCAAGCTCACCGACCCGGCGGAGCTGGGTCCGTTCATGGATTCAAACCTGGTAGGCAGTCCCGAGACGATCTGCCGGCGCATCGACCAGCTCGCGGCACTCGGCTTCAACTACTTCATGGTGTCGTCGGCGACTCCTGGAACGCCGCTGGAACTGCGACAGCGCATGATGACGCGCTTCGCAAAGGAGGTTTGTCCACGTTATTCCAGCGCGATGCGCGCAGCTCACGCCGCCTGACCGGCTGTCAAATCGTTTTGCTTGTTGCCGCTGACGTGGAACCGCGCCGCGACCTGCTGGCAGCCCCACGTCCGGGGCTGCGTGCCGCCGACCAACGGCTCCTGCGACGGCCTCCGCTTCGAAGACCTCTGGCGCGACCGGCGCTAGGCCGGGCGCCGACGGATCTTCTGGATTGCCTCGTCGAGCGCCGACAGGAAACGTGAACGGTCGCGCGGCGCCATCGGCTTCGGCCCGCCCGTGATCTCGCCCATCGCCCGGAGGTTCGACAACA
>JBILYJ010000043.1:0-19097 GCA_044377795.1 Reyranella sp.
AGTGCGAGTCGTAAATCCGGGTGACGACTCCTATCGATGGCTGGATCCTGTTCGGAAGCACCATAGCCCAACTAGGGAAAGCCGCTTTGTCACCCTTGCGGATCCCGATTCCCCGATCGTCTTTGTTGCCAGTGAGGCGAGCGACTACGGAAGCGACTTCGCGAAGTTCAAGTCATCTCTGAAGGCTCAAGTCGTGCGGCGTGAAGGCAATGCGATAGAATTCGCAGGCCTTACGTTCTTCGGGCCGAAGCGAGGCGGTCTTGGCGGCTACGCCTTCGATTCTCTCGACACTAAAACCTTCGATTCTCCGTTCGTCCGTTCTTCTTGGGCGAGCGGTATCATCTATATCCGCGAAGGAGAAGAACGCCTCTTGCTAGACATGAGTGTTGCCGCGAAGCCGGTCAAACGTATCGATCCAGTTCTGACTTCAGACTTTCCGAGCGGAATGGGCGAGGCGCGCCCCATCGTCTTCCAAGCCAGGTAACGCATCGCCACGCGATGTGTAGGGCTCACGACTTCTCATCTTCGCGGCTTGAAAGGGCTTGGCTCTCGCGCGCGAGAGCCGAGCGCATGAGTGCTTTCCGCGCAAGGCGGTCAACGAATGCCTTGGTGGCATGAAGCACCATCTCCCCATGCTCGGCTCTCGTGAAATCGTCGCTGAGGCTTTGCCCGTAACGTCGCTGCCAGCGCTCCACCATGACGCGGGCCAGGGTCTGCGCTTCGCTTTCTTGCATCTCGATCATTTCACGTGTGAGCAAGATCTCGAGAATGAAATCATGTGCAAGTGCCATCGACAGCGCCGCCGTATTGGAGTCGATGCCCCGGATGCGTTCGTCCTTTTCCCACTCGAACATGAAAACCGTCCTTCCCGCGAATAAATGACTCGATCAGAACCCAAGAGCGAGCATCTGCGTCTCGTAAATGCTCATTCCTTCAGTCTCGGACATTTTCGCTTTTCCTTTCCTGGGCCCTTGCCTTGCGTTCATTGAGGCGAACCTGAGACAACGTACTATCGGCGATCGTGCGGACCAGCCTGCTCTCCTCAAGATCGTCGAGCGAGAGTCGTTCGACGATTGCCGGAGGTTTAAACAGAGCTGTTACCTGACCGGGAAAGAACCTCGCCTTGATTTCCGCGACCTCGGCGTCCGTGCGACGCCGTACGATTTCTTCCACCTCCTGCCTCACGAACCGGCCGATGGGTGGACCTTTCACGCGGTTCTCCTTCGCGACCCGGAGGAATTGCCGGCCACTGCGTCGAGACCAAAGATTTAGGTAAATAAGCCTAGTTTATTTATGTAATACCTCAATGTCAACGGCGTTGGCCGATGAATTCACGTCCGCAGGACTCTCGATGGGAGCGAGTTCGATTCCCAGACGACTAAAGAAGTCGCTGCAAACATCCTGATCCTTAAGTCGATCACGGCGATACAGTGAGAGTTCGAAGGCGTCGCCGAACACGTCTTGAAGATCACCGATAGCGTTGGCGATGCGCATATGGGGCAGCGTGCTCAACAGATATTCATTGATATCGACGGTCAGGCCACGCGACTTGACATACTGGGCGTAGCACGACACCAGCCAATCGTAGGGTTCACGAAGGTAGAGGTATACCCGCAAGGGCAGATTTGCGGCGTTGAATGTCTTCCGCAGCAGAGCGAGGCGAGCAGGATTCGTACCGAAGAAAAATTCACTCGAGATGATGACATGCGAGGTGTCCACAGCTCGAAGGCACTCGATGACGCGCACCAGCCCTTCGACGCCGCTATCCGGAAATGTTGGATCATTGCAGAGGTAGTGGGAGAGATCGGCGCCGTTGCACGCCGCGCCTGAGAGCTGCTTTGATGTAAATCGGGTGAGATGGGGGTAGTCCTCCGGGACTTGGCAAGCAAGTCGACATTTCTGCGGCAAAACCCCTGAAGCGCACTCGAACCGGCCCTAGGCATTCCAGCGTGAAGGTGAACGTACGCCAAACATCCAGCTCTCGTCATAGTTGGGGAAAAGCCAATGCGAGTCTATATTCCAACGCCCACCCGAAACAAGACCGCGGATCGTGCCCCATAGTGTGGTGTAGGAGCGGTGTTTCCGAGCAGCGTTGGCTGCACGATCAGGCTGTCGCAAGAGGCAGGCCGACGATGGGATCATCGCTGAGTGGTGCGATGGTTTCCAGACTCATGTAGCGAGCCCGCTGGACGGCCCATTCGTCGTTTTGTTCGAGCAGCAAGGCGCCGATCAGTCGCGTCACGGCGTCCTCGTTGGGGAAGATACCGACGACCTCGCTGCGGCGCTTGATCTCGCCGTTGAGGCGTTCGAGCGGGTTGGTGGAGTGCAGCTTGGCGCGATGCTGGGCAGGGAACCCCATGTAGGCCAGCACATCGGCCTCGGCGTCATCCATCAGTGCCGCCAGTTTCGGCACGCGGGGCCGGGCCTGGTCGGCGACCTGGCGCCACTGTTTGCGTGCCGCCGCCGCGTCGTCCTGGGCAAACGCGGTGCCGACCCACGCCGAGACAATGCGGCGCTGGGTCTTGCCGGCATAGGCCAGGGCGTTGCGCATGAAGTGGACTCAGCGGCTTGGTTACAAGCCGCGAGGCAGCGTTGCCAGGCTGCTCCGAGGATCTTGGTAATGGCGGCCTTCAGTCCCTCATGGGCATCGGAGATCACCAGCTTGACGCCGCGCAAGCCGCGCCGGGCAAGTGAACGCAAGAACTCGACCCAGAACGGTTCAGCCTCGCTATGGCCGACCGTCATGCCCAGCACTTCGCGCCGGCCGTCGCTGTTGACGCCGACGGCAACAATGACAGCAACCGAGACGATGCGGTGATCGCGCCGAGCTTTGACATAGGTGGCATCGAGCCAGATATAGGGCCACTCGCCTTCTATCGGCCGGTTCAGGAAGGTCTGAACCCGCTCGTCGATCTCGCCGCACAGCCGCGAGACCTGACTCTTGCTGATCCCCTCCATGCCCATCGCCTTGACCAGATCGTCGACTGAGCGCGTCGAGATGCCTTGGATGTAGGCTTCCTGGACGACTGCGGTCAGCGCCTTCTCGGCCAGACGGCGCGGCTCCAGAAAAGCCGGAAAGTAGCTGCCTTTGCGCAGCTTCGGGATGCGCAGCTCGACGGTGCCCGCGCGGGTCTCCCAGTCGCGATCACGGTAGCCATTGCGCTGATTGAGCCGTTGCGGGCTGCGCTCTCCAGGTCCCGCCCCGCACAGGCCCTCGGTCTCCAGCTCCATCAGCCGTTGGGCTGCAAAGCCGATCATCTCACGCAGGAACGTCGCATCGGAGCCCTTCTCCAGTAGTGCGCGAAGGGCGATAGTGTCCTCGGTCATCGTGGTGGTCCTTCAGGTTCAGGTTGCTGGTCTCGACAACCCAACCCTACCCGGGATCACCGCGCTGGCCGCTGACCGGCCCGCCATCGCCTGACTCGTGGCGGTCGCTCAGGCGGGCCGATCATCGGCCTCCTACACCACCACCGGGGACACGACCCCACTCGGGCACTACACTCGTCCAGACCTCCGGTTTCGGGTTGGACGGTGATATGGGAAGCGCCTGGCCTGTCGGCGCGGAAGCCGGCGACAAAGCGGGGAAGCAAGTTTGCGGGGGCGGCACTCCAGGCGTGACTCCAGTCCTGGTTGGGTTTGCTGCGCTGGTTCCAGGCTTCCCAGGTGACCGTGGTTCCGCTCTCCACCATGTTCCGCCAGCTTCTGTCGCCCTCGGCGGTGATCAACTTCAAGGCTACTGCCGCCCTGCCATGTCGAAACAACGCTTCGAGCAAGTATTGTGCGGCATACACTGAACACGCCATTCGGTGTTCCACGACATAGCGGAGCGAGTTCTTGCGCATGTCGCGAGGTACGAGATTGAAGGCCAAGGAGAAGAGGTTGGCGTGCTGGGATGCGTGACCGGTATCGACGCCCTCGACCATGAGGCCGCGCGCCCGATCGCAGAACGTTGCCTGGAAGGCAGCGGTTGCGGCAAGCGCGCTGGCGGTTAACGCATCTGCCTCGTCCTGCCGGTCGATCGCGGCGGCCAGGACGGACATTCGCCTGAGCGCCTCGATTTAGAAGGCGTTCACGACCGTGTTGGCTTCCGTAAATACGTAGTCGTCGCGCTCGCGCCAGTCGACGATGTCTCGCCGCTTCAACTCCGGAGGTGTGCTCAACAGGCTGTCGGCGCCCAAGCGCTCTGGCAACAGTTTCGGAAGCAGGGCGTCGTAGCGGGATGCCAGCCAGGAGCGGTCCTTGGTATACATCCAGTCCGCATGGGCCATGAATGGCATGTGGAGAGACCATTCGGTCGGCCAGGTCGGGCGTTCAAGGAGATGATCGAAGGTAGTCCGGGCGAGGGCTGGATCGGCATCGCAGGCTTGTTGGCTGATCTGGGTGAGATAGGCATCGGCTTCATAAGCGATGCGCTCCCTATCGCCATCGACATAAATTCCGGCAAACGTCGTCGCCTTGATCGAATAGCGCGACAATTCCCAGATTTCATTCAGCAGGGGATTGGAACAGGCGAAAGCCGACGCGTCGTCGCTCCAGTCTCGCGCGAAGGCGGCCTGTCGCCGTATGCGCGCAAGATAGACGAGCGCGGCCTCTGGCCAGCCTTCGACTTCGACCCATCGGAATGGCAGGAGGGTTCCCCATTCCGCTGGCGTGGTGACGGCAGCCGGACCGGTGTGTTTCGCATTGGGCGGGGGGGCGACGACGTTGCCTTGGGCGGCCGCCGTTTCGACCCTTGCATAGCGGACCGCGCCCGGTGGCGTTCTGTCAACGCCGCCGTTTGCCAATGCCTCGCCAAAGTGAAACACGGCGATTCCGCCGAACCCGGGTGGCCAGTGCACTCGCAGATTGCCGAAGGCGACCTTCCCGAAATCAAGCTGGATCCGACCGTTGGCTGTGCGCCGCATGCTGGCGGGTGGCTGCGGGACGATGTGGACCGGGCCGCGCTTCATTGGCCGATCAAGATGTCGAAACAGGTTGGCATTATGTGCTGCAGACTGACCTCGGAGCGGACCACGCAAGTTAGAGGCACGAAGCCGCCTGTGATAGGCCTATTGGTTCCGCCGGACTGCGGTTAGGTGCTCGAATGACCCGATGCCGGGACATTGACTCCCAACCCCGCGAATCAGCGGGGCAACAGATGGAGCGCTAGGCACTCCATCACCTGCCACGCCGATCGAAGGCACCTGTGTGGTCAACTGCTCCGGTCCGCAACTCGACTACGACCGGATCAGCGACCCCTTGATCCGGTTGCTTTTCGATGTCGGCCCGGCGCGCCCGGATTCGCTGTCGCTCGGCCTCGATCTCGGCGAGAATTGTTGATTGGTCAGCAAGAGCGGTGTCGCGTCGGACGTTCTCTTCGCCCTGGGACCGCCCATTTGAGGCAACCTGTGGGAGACGACGGCGGTGCCGGACATCCGCAAGCAGTGCGAGACGGTGGCGCGTCATCTGACCGGCGCGGCTGCGTAGAGGGTCATTGACTTGGGAAGGGGATTGCCATGGAACGCGTTGACGAAGCCAACCCCTGGAAGGTGCTGAAAGATGAGACCGGCTACGACTGCCGCTACTTCTCGGTCCGTCATGACCGGGTGACATTGTCCGACGGAGAGGCGCGCAGCTATCACAGCGTGCGGATGAAATACTACGGCGTCTGCATCGTGCCGGTCGATCACGACGGCAGCGTCACCCTGATCGGCCAGTATCGCTATGTCCTGGACCGCTTCTCGTGGGAGATCCCGGGGGGAGGCGCGCGGGTCGGCGACGATCCGCTCGACGTCGCGCGGGCCGAGCTCAGGGAGGAGACCGGCTGTACCGCCGAGCACTGGCTCAAGATCGTGGAGGGCGCCGTGTCGCCCGGCATCTCCACCGAGGCCGTGCCGGCCTTCGTCGCCTGGGGACTGGACCGCGGCGCGCCGCAGCCCGATGCCACTGAGAAGCTGTCCCGCCGCCGTGTGCCGTTCGCCGAGGCGGTCGGCCTGGCCCTGAAGGGAGAGATCTCGAACCTGCCGGGGATTGCCGCTCTGCTGGGCATCGAAGTCCGACGCCAGCGCGGCGACCTGCCGGACAGTCTCCTCGATCTCCTGAAGTAGGGCGTCGCCTCGATCAGGCGGCGGTCAGGCCCAGCCGCTCGCCACGATATTCGCCGCTCATCACGCGTTCCCACCAGCCGCGATTGTCGAGGAACCAGCGCACCGTGTCGCGCAGGCCACTCTCGAAATCGTGGCGGGGCCGCCAGCCGAGTTCGGTCGCGATCTTCGAGGCGTCGATGGCGTAGCGGGCGTCGTGGCCCGGCCGGTCGGTCACGAACTTGATCAGCGATTCGTGCGGGCGATGGGCGGCGTCGGGCTGCATCTCGTCGAGCAGGCGGCAGATGCCGCGCACCACGTCGATGTTCCGGCGCTCGCTGTTGCCGCCGATATTGTACGTCTCGCCGGGCCGTCCCTTGCGCAGCACGAGGGTCAGCGCCTCGGCATGATCCTCGACATGCAGCCAGTCGCGCACATTGTCGCCCTTGCCGTAGACCGGCAGGCTCTCGCCGCGCAGGGCGCGGATGGTAACGAGGGGGATCAGCTTCTCGGGGAAGTGATAGGGGCCGTAATTGTTGGAGCAGTTGGTGGCCAGGGTCGGCAGTCCGTAGGTGTGATGCCAGGCGCGTACCAAATGGTCGGACGCGGCCTTGCTCGCGGAGTAGGGCGAGTTGGGGGCGTAGGGCGTGGTTTCGCTGAACAGACCGGTGGCGCCCAGCGAGCCGAAGACCTCGTCGGTCGAGATGTGCTGGAAGCGGAAGCGGCCACGCGCGGCCTCGTCGAGCGTTCGCCAATAGGCGAGCGCTGCCTCCAGCATCGTGAAGGTGCCATTGACGTTCGTCTCGATGAAGGGCGCGGCGCCGGTGATGGAGCGGTCGACGTGGCTCTCCGCGGCGAGATGCAGGATCGCGTCGGGCCGGAACTCGGCCAGGACGGCGTCGATTCCGGCGCGGTCGCAGATGTCGGTCTTGTAGTGACGATGCCGGTTGCTGGTCTGCGCCTCGGCCAGAGATTCGAGATTGCCCGCATAGGTCAGCTTGTCGACGTTGGCCACCGTCCAGTCGGTATCGCGGATGATGTGACGCACGACGGCCGAGCCGATGAACCCGGCTCCGCCGGTAACAAGAATTCTCATGGGGCCATTACGAAGCGAGCCGGGCTCGCCCCTCCTTGCTTCAGGGAATGCCCGAAATCCGGGGACTTCTCCCTACCTACCATAGGTTCCGTTTCGATTTCTAACCCCCGCTGCCGGCGGCACGGGAGCGAGCGGGAGGGCCGAAAGGCGGCTAGGATGGCGCCATTCCCGAAGCTCCATCACAGGATATTGGAAGCATGAGCGACGCATCCGACTACACACCGCCCAAGGTCTGGACCTGGAACAAGGCCAGCGGGGGCAGGTTCGCCAACATCAACCGGCCGATCGCCGGCCCGACGAGCGAGAAGGAACTGCCGGTCGGCAAGCACCCGCTGCAGCTCTATTCGCTGGGCACGCCGAACGGCCAGAAGGTCACCATCATGCTCGAGGAGCTGCTGGCGCTCGGTCACAAGGGCGCCGAATACGACGCCTGGCTGATCAAGATCGGCGAGGGCGACCAGTTCGGCAGCGGCTTCGTCGCTGCCAATCCGAACTCCAAGATTCCGGCCCTGGTGGATCGCAGCGGCCCCAACCCGGTGCGCGTGTTCGAATCGGGCGCGATCCTGCTCTATCTCGCGGAGAAGTTCGGCGCGCTCGTGCCGACGGAGATCGCCAAGCGGGCCGAATGCCTGTCGTGGCTGTTCTGGCAGATGGGCAGCGCACCCTATCTCGGGGGCGGCTTCGGCCATTTCTACGCCTATGCGCCGACCAAGATCGAATATGCCATCGACCGCTTCGCCATGGAGACCAAGCGGCAGCTCGACGTGCTCGACCGGCGGCTCGCCGAGAGCAAGTACCTGGCCGGCGACGACTACACGATCGCCGACATCGCGGTCTGGCCCTGGTACGGCGGCCTGGCCAAGGGCCTGCTCTACGGCGCGGGCGAGTTCCTCGCCGTGCACGAGTACAAGAACGTCCAGCGCTGGGCCGACCTGATCGGCGAGCGTCCGGCGGTCCGCCGCGGCCGCATCGTCAATCGCCTGCAGGGAGATCCTGCCAATCAGCTCCATGAACGCCACGATGCCAGCGACTTCGACCTGAAGACGCAGGACAAGGTGGCCGCCAAGGGCTGACGCGGTCCCGCCATCCGCTGCACACGATGTCGCCGCTCGGCGACATCGTGTCGGCATCGATCTTGCGTCGGTCGCGGGTAGTCGACCAGCGGAGGAGCATCGAGTGAGCAGCACGAACCGGCCCAAGGTGGCTTTCATCGGCACCGGCGGCACCATGTCCTCGCTCGGTGTCCATCCCCTGGAGTTGCAGGATTACGGCGTGCATGAAAATCGCATGCATGCCAGCGAGATCGTCGCCCGCTTCGCGGTGGTCGAGGAGATCGCCGAGATCATTCCGGTCGATTTTCGCAACGTGCCGAGCCCCGAGATTTACTTCGCCGAATGGAAGGAACTCGCGGCCCTCTGCCATCGCGTCGTGGCCGAGCATCCCGACCTGTCCGGCATCGTCATCGGCCATGGCACGGCCACGCTCGAGGAGACGGCCTGGGTCCTGAACCTGGTGCTCAAGGTCGATGTGCCCGTGGTGCTGATCGGCTCACAGCGGCCGGCCTCCGGCCTGTCGACCGATGCCGCGATCAATCTCGTGAACGGGGTGCGCACCGCCGCCAGTCCGCAGAGCCGGGGCCGGGGCGTGCTGGTCCTGCTTAACGACGAGATCCAGGCGGCGCGCGAGGTCACCAAGACCTCCAACTGGCGGATGCAGACCTTCCGCACGCCCGACTTCGGCGTCCTGGGTCACGCCGACGCCGACCGCATCGCCTACTACCGGCGGCCCGAACGTCGGCACGCGCCCGACACCGAATTCGACATAACCCATCTCGACGCCCTGCCGAGAGTCGACATCGCCTATGCCTATGCGGGCTCCGACGGCAGTGCGATGCGCGCCTTCATCGCGGCCGGGGCAAAGGGGCTGGTCTCCGCGGGCTTCGCACCGGGCATGCCGCCAGCGGCTGATTTCGCCGCGATGGAAGAGGCGGTGAAGCAGGGCATCGTCGTGGTGCAATCCTCGCGCGCCGGATCGGGCCGCATCTTCCGGGGCCAGAAGCTCGCCAGGGCCGGCATCCTGGCCGCCGACAATCTCAATCCGCAGAAGGCGCGCCTGCTCCTCGCCCTGGCGCTCACCCGGACCAGCGACCCGGTCGAGATCGCGCGGATGTTCGCCACTTACTGAACCTCAATGGTCCGGAGCTGCTGACATTCAATTCGAGGTTCTCGAAATGGAGCAGACTGCTCCGTGCGCGATCCAGCGCTGCCGGCCTTTTTGTTTGGTGCCGCCGAGGTGGGGAGCCATGACGGTGCGGCCTGCTACAGCGCGCCCTCGTGTTCGAGCAGCCACTTCTTGCGGGGCAGGCCGCCGCCATAGCCGGTCAGCGTGCCGTTGCTGCCGATGACCCGATGGCACGGAACGACGATGCCGATCGGGTTCTGGCCGTTGGCGAGCCCGGCCGCCCGCACGGCGCGCGGATTGCCGATGCGCTGGGCCAGTTCGGCGTAGCTGATCGTCGTGCCTGGGCAGATCTTGCGCAGCGCCTGCCACACGTCTCTCTGGAAAGGTGTGCCGGCCGTCTCGACCTGCAGCGTGTCGATGACGGCGATGTCGCCTTTGAAGTACGAGCGCATCGCCTTGGTCAGCCCGCCCGGATCGCGCGCGGGTGAAAGGATGTAGCGCCCCCGACCGTAGTAACGGTCGAGCAGACGGCGCATGCGCGCCTCATGGTCTGTCCAGTCGATCGCACGAAGCCGGCCGGCGGCGTCGGCGACGATCACCAGCTCACCGACCGGCGTTGCGAGGCGATCGACCTTGAGGTCCAGAGGTTCAGGCATGCCGCGCCATCCGAAGATGCTGCGCGGCATAGGCGTGCCACGGCCGCCAGGCCGGCGGCGCCGTGCCGTCGAGCGGCATCTCCATGCCTTCAACGTCCCAGTCGCCCGGCGCGCGCAGGCCCGGTCGTCGGGCAATCAGCGGCGCGAGCGCGGGATCACGCGCGAGGTGGCTGTCGATGGTCGAGATGTCGGCCCCCAGGTCGAAGACGCGGCGCACGCGTGCGACGATCGCGGGCAGGGCCTTCACCGACGGAAAGCGGATGGTGACCGCCACGGCATTGCGGTCCGGCAGGTGAGCGACGGAGACGCAGCCCGGCGCACCGTCGAGATCAAGGCGGCGATGCCATACGCTGGCTTCGATCCACTCGTGGCCGGACGGTTCACGAGAGGACAGCGCCGCCAGCATGCCGGGCCAGTCGTAAGGCGGGCGGTAGGCGAGCGTGAGAGTGACTCCGTCGCGTCCCGAGGTATCGGCGCCGCTCTTACGGCGCAGCGCGCTCGGTGGCCGGTCGAACAGCTTTCGGAACGTCTCGTTGAACCGCCGGACGCTGCCGAAGCCCGACGCCAGGGCGACCTCGGCCATCGGCAGGCGCGTGTCGTGCAGGAGCTGCTTGGCGAACAGCACGCGCCGCGTCTGGGCGACGGCGATGGGGGAGGCGCCGAGATGTCGCTGGAACAGGCGGCGCAGCTGTCGGCCGCCAACGCCCAGCCGCTCGGCCAGGGCTTCGACGCCCGCCTCGTCCTCGTCGAGGGCACCGTCGGCGATCAGCGCCAGCGCACGGCTCACCGTATTGGCGCTGCCACGCCAGGAGGCGAAGTCGGGGGCGATCTCAGGCCGACAGCGCAGGCAGGGGCGGAAGCCGGCCTCCTGGGCCGCTGCGGCCGAGGCGAAGAAGCGGCAGTTCTCGAACCGGGGAGTCCGGGCCGGGCAGACCGGCCGGCAGTAGATGCCGGTCGAGGTCACGCCCACGAAGACGCGGCCGTCGAACCGGGCGTCGTGGCTCTGGAAAGCGCGGTAATAGGTGCTGCGGTCGAGTAATTCCATGCGCCGATATTTCCATGCCCGCGCGGACGGCGCTCGCGGTTTTCGGACCCGTTAGTCTTTGACCCCGGGACGGGAACGTGATCAGTCGCCGGCCATGACTGCGACAGCCGGCTGGTCGGCGCTCCTGAAGCGCGAATGGATTCCCCTGCTGGTGGCGCTGGTCGGCGGCGTCCTGCTGCATTCGATGAACGTGTTGATGCTGGCCACGGTGTTGCCCAGCATTGTCGCTGACGTCGGCGGCGCGGCGATGGTGAGTTGGCCGACCACGGCCTTCCTCGCTTCGTCGATCGTCGCGGCCACCTGCACGGGACACCTGACGGTGCGGCTCGGGGCACGCAGCGCCTTCTGTGCCGGCGCCCTGGTTTTCGGCATCGGCGCCCTGATCTGTGCGGTGGCGCCAACGATGGGCGTCGTCGTGGCGGGCCGATTCGTGCAGGGCTTTGGCGGCGGGGTGCTGTCGGCCATGGCCTATGTGCTGGTGGGCCGATCCTTTCCCGAGCCCGTCTGGCCTCGGGTCGCGGCGCTGCTGTCGGGCGCCTGGAGCATGGCGGTGCTGGTGGGACCGATGCTCGGCGGCGCCTTCGCGACCTGGGGAAACTGGCGAGGGTCGTTCTATGCCGTGACGGTCCTTGCGGCCCTGCTGGCGATCGTCGCGGCCCGGGCGCTGCCACCCGTGCGGGCCGAGGAGGCGGGAGCAGCGCGGGCGATCCCCGGTGGCCGGGTCGCGCTGATCTGTCTGGCGATCGCCACCATGTCTACTGCCAGCGTGGTCGTCCTGCCGTCGACCAAGGCGGGCCTCTTCATGGCCGCCGTGTTGCTGCTGGTGACGATGATCTTGCTGGACCGGCGGTCGAAGGCGCCGCTGTTCCCGAGCGACGCCTTCTCCCTGGGCACGGTGACGGGCATCGCGATGTGGTTCTGCCTGCTGGTCTCGATCTCCTACAGCCCGCTGTCGATCTTCATCCCGATCTTCCTGCAGAGCCTTCACGGCTTCGATCCGCTGGCCGCGGGCTACACGGTCGCCGGCGCCTCGATGGGCTGGACCGTGGCGTCGCTCGTCGTGGCGGGGCGGGCGCCGCGGGCGGCCGGCCGGCTGCTGGTCGCCGGCCCGCTGGCGATGGCGGCGGGGCTCGCAGGCGTGGCACTGCTGATGTCGCAGCCGGTGCTCGTCCTGCCGGCGTTCATCGCTCTCGTCGGTGTGGGGATCGGAGCCTGCTGGGGCTTCGGCGTGCAGCGCCTGATGGGTGGGGCGAGGCGGGGCGAGGCCGAACTGGCGGCATCCGCCGTCGCGACCGTGCAGCAGAGCGGCTTTGCCCTGGGAGCCGCCGCGGCCGGCATCGCGGCGACACTCGCCGGGTTCTCCCGCGACCTCAGTACGCAGGATGTGACCGGAGCCGCCTTCTGGGTTCCGATGGCTTTCGCGCCGGTGGCTCTTTTGGCTGCCGTCGTGGGCGCGCGCCTGGCGCTGCTGACCCGCCGCGCCGGTGATAAGAAACCGGACGCTTCCAAGGGGACATGAAATGATGCGGCTGCTCGCGGCGTTGATACTGACCTGCCTCGCGCCCTTTCCGGTCCAGGCACAGACGATCACCAAAGAGAAACTGACGGCCGCACTTCCCAAGCTTCGGGAGCTGGCGCGGCAGGTCGTGGCCAAGGGCGAGGTCCCGGGGCTTTCGATCGGCATCGTCTATCGCGACGAGGTCGTTTTCCTCGAAGGCTTCGGGGTTCGCGAGGCTGGGCAACCCGAAACGGTGACGGCCGACACGGTCTTCCAGCTGGCCTCGGTTTCCAAGCCGCTGGCCGCCACCGTCGTGGCGGCGCTGGTCAGCGACGGGGTCGTGACATGGGACACGCGCATCCGCGATCTCGATCCGAATTTTGCGCTTCCCGATGCCTATCCGACGGCCCAGGTCACGATCCGCGACCTGCTCTCGCATCGCAGCGGCTTGGCGGCCAACGCCGGCAACGACATCGAGGATCTGGGCTTCAGCCGAGAGGAGATCCTGAAGCGTATCCGCTACACGCGGCCCGGCGGCAGTTTCCGGGCGGACTACGCCTACAGCAATTTCGGGTTCACCGCGGGCGCGATCGCCGCCACCCGGCCGACAGGCAAGGGCTGGGAGCAGCTTGCCGAAGAGAAGGTCTATCGTCCGCTCGGCATGCAGTCGACCAGCTCGCGTGCCAAGGACTTCACTCTTCAGCCCAATCGCTCGTCGCTGCATGTTCGAATCGACGGCAAGTGGACGCCGCTGGTCAAGCGCAACGCCGATGCGCAGGCCCCGGCGGGCGGCGCGAGCTCGAACGCCAAGGACATGGTGCAGTGGCTGCGGCTCGAGCTCGGCAATGGCCGCTATGCCGGCCGGCCGCTGATCAAGGAGGCCGCGCTCGAACAGACGCGCCGGCCGGTCATCATCCGCAGCGTCGATCCGAAGACCGGCGTGGCCGGTTTCTATGGGATGGGCTGGAACGTGGATGTTCGCGAACGCGGTGTCGAGTGGAGTCATGCCGGAGCCTTCAGCGCCGGCGCCCGCACACTGGTGCATCTGCTGCCGGTGGAGAAGATCGGCATCGTGATCCTGAGCAACGCTTTCCCGACCGGCGTGCCGGAAGGGCTAGCCGCGACCTTTCTCGACGACGTGTTCACCGCAAAGCCGTCGCGTGACTGGATCTCGCACTGGAACGAGATCTACGACGCGAATTTCGGGGCCGGTGCCCAGAAGACGGCGATGACGCCTTATGCATCGGCGCCGGCCTCGCCGTCACCACCCATGCCGCTCGGGGCGTATACCGGCTTCTACAACAACGCCTACGTCGGCGACGCCCGGATCACCGAGGCGGGTGGCGTGCTCTCGGTGGCTTTGGGACCGGCCGGCAAGCGCTTTCCCTTGAAGCATTTCAATCGCGACCTCTTCCTGTATGCACCCTTCGCGGAAAGTCCCGGCTGGATGGCCGCCGTCACTTTTCTGATCGGTCCCGACGGAAAGGCTTCCCAGGTCACTCTGGAGAATCTCGACGAGGACGGGATGGGCACTTTGAAAAGATCGAAGAGCCGCTAAACCCAGACAAGCTGAACAGGGTGCCGCGGCGGTCAATTGCTTTGACCGCCGCCAAGGCGCGACGTTGAATGGGCGGTGGGGAGCGAGGGTGGCCAGATGACAGTGGTGAAGATCAACACGAATACCGATCGCACGTTCGAGCGCATGAACATGGCGATCGACAACATGACTTTGCTCGAAAGCTTCGTGGCGCCCCGGGCGACGGTTGCCGAGCGCCTGCAGGCGGGCAAGGCGGTACGGGCGCAGGTGCCGCGCACCTCGCATGCCAGCTTCGAGAAGGCGGCCAACCGGCCGGATCCGGTCGCCATCCTCGAGGCGCAGAACGTGAGCCGGGTGCAGAAGCTGGTGCCGGTGCGTTTTGCCCGCATGCTGGCGTCGCCCTTCGCCTTTCTGCGCGGCTCTGCGGCGGTGATGGCGGCGGATCTGTCGACCACGCCCGTCACCGGCATGGCCGTCGGGGCCTGCGGCGACATGCATGTCTCGAACTTCGGTGTGTTCGCTTCGGCGGAGCGGAATCTGATCTTCGCCATCAACGACTTCGACGAGGTCCATCCCGGCCCGTGGGAATGGGACCTCAAGCGCCTCGCCGCCAGTGCCGCCGTCGCCGTGCGTTTCATGGGCGGCGACCGCGTGGCGGCGGAGGGAGCTGCGCGGTCCATCGTGCGGTCCTACCGCAAGCGCATGCGCCGCTACGCCGAGATGGGATACCTGGAGATCTGGTACGACCGCATCGACGAGCGTGCCGTCCTCGACACGCTGTCACCCCGGGCACGGCGCGGTGCCGAGCGGCTGATGGACAAGGCCCGGGCCAAGAGCCATGTCGCCGTGCTGGAGAAGCTGACCGAGGAAGTTGGCGGCGAGCATCGCATCATCGAGGAAGTGCCGCTGATCGTGCGTGAGACGGAGACGGCGGCGGGTACGCCCACCAATGTCGCTCTCGACAACATGTTGCAGGCCTATATCCAGTCCCTGCCGATCGACCGGCGCGTGCTGCTGTCACGCTATCGGATCGTCGATTCCGCGCGAAAGGTCGTGGGCGTCGGCAGCGTCGGTACCGGCTGCTGGGTCATACTGCTGCAGGGCATCGATTCGGACGATCCGCTGTTCCTGCAGGTGAAGCAGGCGCAGACATCGGTCATCGCGCCCTATGTCGACCACAAGCTCAGGTTCGAGAATCAGGGTCGTCGGGTCGTCGTCGGGCAGCGCCTCGCGCAAGGATCTCCGGACATCTTCCTCGGTTGGGGAGTGGTCGACGGAAAGGACTTCTACGTTCGACAGCTCGCGGACATGAAGGGCAGCCTGAAGTTCAACGAGAGTGATCCGAGCACCCTCGACGGCTTCCTCGAGTATTGCGGCCTGTGCGGCTGGGCGCTTGCGCTGGCCCATGCGAAGTCGGGAGATCCGGCGATGATTGCCGGCTATTGCGGCACCAGCGAAACGCTCGATGAAGCGATCGGCAGATTCGCCATGGCCTATTCGAAGCAGACCGATGAGGACTACGACGCGCTCGACAAGGCACGTCGCACCGGCCGCATCAGAGTGGCGGCGCCGGAGATGACGAAATAGTCGCTTCGATCGGCGCCGAAGCGACGGTGTTGCTCGAATGCCTATAACTCTCTCCCACCAACAGCACGGGAGAACCACATGGTCGATCTGCATTCCCTGACGGACGGGCTCATCGTCACGGCCTTCTGGGAGGCCAAGCCTGCCGAGGCGGATGCCGTTGCGGCAATCGTTCGGGAGTACCTGCCGCAGGCCCAGCGAGAGCCCTGGGTCCACGCCTTCCAGATCCATCGCTCGATCGCGGAGCCCGAGAAGTTCTTCTTCTACGAGGTGTTCCATGACGAGGCGGGGTTCGCCTCCCACCAGGAGACGCCGCACTTCAAGGCGCTGATCGTGGGACAGGCATTGCCGAAGCTCGCCAAGCGCGCGCGCACGCAGCACCGTTTCATCCAGTCAGCGACCTAGGGCGCCGGACTTCTCGCGCCGCCAATCGCGGCTCAGGCGGCCGCCGCATTCTTCCAGGGTGCGACCTCGAGCCAGGTGCTCTGGTAGGTCGCGCCTTCGCCCATGTCGGTGTAGCGGTCCGAGCAGAGCATGTTGATCGTGCCCGACACGGCCTCGCCGACCGGGCGCTGGCCCGGCACCAGCAGGACGCCCGGCTGGACCTCGTCGGCGACCTTGAGGATCAGGCCGATCTCGCCGCGGTCGTTGAACACGCGCACCGGGGCGCCATCCGCGAGACCGCGCTTCGCCGCATCGTCGGGGTGCAGGATGCAGAACGGCTTGCCCTCGCGTTCGCGCAGGAAGCCGACGCCCGAGAACGCGGTATGGGCCTGAAAGTAGCCCGGCGCGGTCAGCAGGCGCAGCGGCCAGCGTGCGGCTTCCTCGGCCTCGATGGGATCGGCCTCCCAATCGGGCATCGGCGGCAGGCCCTGTTTGGCCAACTGCTCGGAGTAGAATTCGAGCTTGCCCGACGGTGTCTTGAAGGGCTGGCCGTCCCAGTCGGGCTTGATGTTGAGCGGCACGCCGGCGAACAGCTCGTTGCGGTCGACCTTCGAGGCTGGGCCGGTGGAGCCCTTGAAGAACTCCTCGGCCGCTTCGCGCGGTGACAGGCTGAAGATCGCGTCGGTGACGCCCATGCGCTGCGCCAGCGCCTGCGCGACATGGAAGTTGGAACGCGCCTCGCCTGCCGGCTCGACCGCCTTCTGGCCCCACTGCATCCAGTAGGCGCCGTAGGCCCGGTAGAGATCGTCGGTCTCGAGATAGTTCGCGGCCGGCAGCACGATGTCGGCGTAGCGCGCCGTGTCGGTCATGAACGGGTCGTGCACGACGGTGAACAGATCCTCGCGCATCAGGCCCTTCTGCACCTTGTGGACTTCGGGGCAGGTCACGACCGGATTGTTGGCGGCCACGAACAGCGCCCGGATCGGCGGATCCTTCATGTTGAGGAGCTCTTCGCCGAGACGCAGGTGGTTCACCATGCGCGCCGTCGCGGGCCCGGAGGGCTTGCGCACCGCCGCATAATTGAGATCGCACGAGGCGGCCGTGAGCAGCAGCGCGCCGCCGCCCTTGACGCCGTAGTGGCCGCTCACGCCCGGCAGCAGCGCCACGGTGCGCAAGGCCTGGCCGCCGTGGGTGAGGCGGGTCATGCCCTCGCCAAGGCGGATCAGCGCGGCCGAGGCCTTGCCGTACATCGCCGCGAACTTCTCGATATCGGCGACAGGGAGGCCGGTGATTTCGGCGGTACGCGCCGGCGTGAATTTCGGCAGCACCTCGCGCTCGACCTTGTCGAAGCCGAGCGTGTGGACGTCGATATATTCGCGGTTGGCGAGCCCGTCGCGCACCAGGATGTGCATGACGCCGAGCGCCAGGGCGGCGTCGGTGCCGATCCGGATGGGCAGGTAGAGGTCGGCGGCCCGGGCGCTGCGCGTGCGACGCGGGTCGATCACGACGATCGGCATGCCGGTCTTCTTGCGCTGGCTCTCGGCCAGGGCCCAGAAATGCACGTTGGTGGCCGCCAGGTCGGCGCCCCAGGAGACCACCAGGTCGGAATAGATGACCGACTCGGGATCGGCGCCGCCCACCGGGCCCAGCGTCATTTCCCAGGCGGTCTCGCAGCACGTGTCGCAGACCGTGCCGGCTTGCAGGCGCGACGTGCCGAGCGCGTGGAAAAGGCCGTTCACCAGGCCACGGTTCATCAGCCCCTGATGGGCGGAGTAGGCGTAGCCCAGGATGGCGAGGGGGCCGCTCTCCGCGATGATCGACTTCCAGCGCTGGGCGATCTCGTCGAGCGCCTCGTCCCAGGTGATGGGCTCGAACTGGCCCAAGCCCTTGGGCCCGGTGCGGCGTAGCGGGGTGGCGAGGCGTTCGGGAGAGTTCACCAGGTCGCTGTCGCGGTTGACCTTGCCGCAGGCAAAACCGGCCGTGTAGGGCTGGTCGGGGTCACCCTGGATGCGCACGACCTTGCCGTTGTCGACATGCGCGATGAGCGAGCACATGTCGGGACAATCGTGGGCACAAACAACTCTGACAGATTTCACTACGCCGCCTCCCGAAGGGTATCGCGGCCGTAATGTAGCAGAAGCTCGGAAAGAAGAAGCGGGCTTACTTCTTCTCGGCGTCGGGCTTGGCTTCTTCCTTGGGCGGATCGGTCTTGTCGCTGCCGATCATGCCGAAGCGATTGCGGAAGCGCTGCACGCGGCCGCCGCGATCGATGCTCTGGCGCACGCCGGTCCAGGCCGGATGCGTCTTCGGATCGATGTCGAGGCGCAGGCTGGCGCCTTCCTTGCCCCAGGTCGACTTCGTCTCGAAGGACGTGCCGTCGGTCATCACCACGGTGATCTTGTGATAGTCGGGGTGAATCTTCTCTTGCATGATCTCTCTCCAGCGCTTCAGGGCCGATTCCGACCGGCCGGCGCAACAGGGGCGGGGATATACAGTCCCCGGGGCGCGGCGACAAGCTGGTTGTACGGCTCAGCCATGGCCTGTAGACCGGCCGGGCCATGAGCGATTCAGCCTTCGAAACCCTCGCCGACAGCCTTCTCGCGACCCTTGAGGAGGCACTGGGCGACCACGTCGACGCCGAACTTCAGGGCGGAATCTTGACGGTCGAGGGCGACGAGGGCACCTGGATCGTCAATAAGCATGCGCCCACCCGGCAGGTCTGGCTGAGTTCTCCCACGAGCGGCGCGCGACATTATGCGTTCGATGCCGCGACTGGGCAGTGGCGCGACACGAGGGGGGGCGATGACCTGCTGGCTGTCCTCGCGGCCGAGTTGGGCGTCGCGCTGAATTGGCAGGCACCATGAACCGGTTCGGCGGCCTGGCCCTTCTGGGTCCCTATCTCAGGCCCTATCGCGGGCGCACGATCATGGCCCTCCTGTCGCTGCTGGTCGCGGCGGGGACGGTGCTGGCCTTCGGCGCCTGCCTGCGCGCCCTGATCGACCGCGGCTTCGCCCAGGGGCGGCCGGACATCCTCAACTACGCCCTGGCCTCGCT
>JBILYJ010000412.1:0-4991 GCA_044377795.1 Reyranella sp.
GGGGGGGGGGGCCCCCCCGCGCCGGCGGAATCCGGCGTGAACAGGAACATCGGCAGGACGAAGATCGCGATCCAGAGTACCGAGACCGGACCGACCAGGCGCTCCAGTTCATGGCTGGCGGGATCGAGACCGAACAGCGGCCGGTCGCTCGATGCCGCCAGGCCGAACATCGAGGGCATCGACACGGCGAGCACGATGAACAGCGACACGAGTCCGCCGCAATAGCCCAGCCCCCAGCCGAAGCCGCTCAGCCGGCCCATGCGCTCGGGGCGCACGATGTTGGGCAGCTGGGCATTGTTGAACACGATCGACATCTCGGCGCCGACCGTGGCCAGGATCACCGCCCAGCTGATCGGCAGGATGAGATCGGGCCGATTGGGATAGGCGAACCACAGGCCGGCGCATCCCACCGCCAGCAGAAGCTGGAACGCGAAGATGAAGGGCTTGCGACGGCCACCGGCGTCGGCCATGGCGCCGAGGAACGGGCTCATCAGTGCGATCAGGATGCCCGAGGCCGACTGGGTGAAGGCCCAGGCCGACTGCCCCTTCACCGGATCGCCCACCAGTACGTTGGCGAAGTAGGGCGCGAAGATGAAGGTAGTGATGATGGTGAAAAAGGGCTGGTTGGCCCAGTCGAACAGCGCCCAGCTGAACTGACCGAGCTTCGAGGCTTCGCGGACGGGCGGCGTTACACTTTTGCTCACAGAATCTGCACCCATGAATGTCGGCGTGCCGCGGTGACGAGGCGTTGATCATCGGTCAGCAACGCCGCATCGAGAGATTCGGCCAGGGCCAGATAGAACGCATCGTAGGCGCTGAGATTGTGCCGAAGCTCCCACACCCTCTGCATCAGAACGCCATGGGCATGACGCCTCATCGGGAACTCCATCAGATCGGTCAGGACGGTCCGGCCGTGCTCCTCGTCGAGCTGCCCGGATATCGAATATCGGCGGAGTACCTGGGTGACTTCGACGTCGATCAGCTCCGGGGCATGGAACGTGTGTCGCCCGCCGAACAGGCGCGCCTCGATCGCCGGCGCTGCGGACGTGCGCAGGAGAAGCGCGACCATGGCCGACGCATCGACGACGATCACCGGCTATCGCGCTCTTCCCGGACGGCGCGAACGGGGTCGACCGAGACCGCAACCGGCGACCGTCGTTCCAGTCTCGCGCGCATTTCCTCAAGGGTCGGACGCTCCGCCACTTCCCGGATATGCTGCAGCAGATAGTCGGACAAGGACATGCCCGCCAGCGCCGCTCGCGACTTCAGTCGGCGATGCAGCGCGTCGGGGACGTTGCGGATCTGGATCATCATCGACATGCGAAACAGCTAATCACATGTGCCGCACATGTCAACGGAGGCGCCTCGGCAATTGCCAGATCGCGTCCCGGTTGGTCGGCGAGAAGACCTTCTCCATGGCGTCCTGCCACGGCAGCCAGAGCTGGGCGACGTGTTCGGACGGATCGAGGGTCGCCACGGTCTGTTCGGGGACCTCGAAGCCGAAGACATGCTCGACATTGTGAGTGACCCCCGGCGCGTAGCGCGCGCGCCACTGGGCCCGGATTTCGTAGCGATTGGTCTGGCGCCAGTCGGTCAGCGTGCCGACCGTGAGGCCGGTCTCCTCCTGCAGCTCGCGCCGCGCCGTCGCCTCGAAGTCCGGGTCGTCGGGTTCGCGCGAGCCGGTCACGGATTGCCAGAACCCGGTCCCCGTGCGTTCCAGCAGGAGCACGTCCAAACGCGGCGTGTAGACCACGACCAGCACCGATTCTGGGAGCTTGAAGGCCATCGGGAGCAGCATATAAGGTCCCGCGGCAGATTTCCGAGGGAACAATGAGCAAGCAGCTACAGGCCACCATCGACGCCGCATGGGAAGCACGTGACGGCATCAACAGCGCCACCAAGGGCGACGTGCGGGACGCCGTCGAAGCGGCGATCGCCGGCCTCGACGACGGCACATTCCGCACCGCCGAGAAGTTCGGCGACGAATGGGTCGTGAACCAGTGGCTGAAGAAGGCCGTGCTGCTCTCCTTCCGCCTCTACGATTCGGTCCCGATGGACGGCGGCGCCTCGTTCCCCGGCCTGGGCGCAGCGCCCTGGTTCGACAAGGTGCCGCTCAAGACCACGGGCTGGGACGCCGCCCGCTTCGCCAAGGCGAACTATCGCTCGGTGCCCGGCTCGATCGTGCGTCGCGGCTCCTATATCGCCCCGTCGGTCGTGCTGATGCCGTCCTTCGTGAACCTCGGCGCCTATGTCGACACCGGCACCATGGTCGACACCTGGGCGACGGTCGGCTCCTGCGCCCAGATCGGCAAGAACTGCCACCTCTCGGGCGGCGTCGGTATCGGCGGCGTGCTCGAGCCGCTGCAGGCCAACCCGGTCATCATCGAGGACAACTGCTTCATCGGCGCCCGCTCCGAGGTCGTCGAGGGCGTGATCGTCGGCACCGGCGCGGTGCTCTCGATGGGTGTGTTCATCAGCGCCACCACCAAGGTGGTCGATCGCGCCACCGGCCAGATCCATATCGGCAAGGTGCCGCCCTATTCGGTGGTGGTGCCCGGCAACATCGGCGGCGGCCCGGACCGTCCCTCGACCTACTGCGCCGTGATCGTGAAGACCGTCGACGAGCGCACGCGTTCGAAGACCTCGATCAACGAGCTGCTGCGCGACTAGAGCGGCCATGCCCGACGCAGCCGACCTTTCCGTGCCCTTGCCTCCCGGGGCAATGCCCGATCGGCTGCTCTGGCGGGGCGACACGCTGGCGCCGGAGACCGGGCGGATCGCGCTTCCCGGCGACGTCGAGCACGAACTCGATCGGCTCGTCGCCGCGCTCGATCGCGATCCCGTGCCGCTCCTCCTGCTGCGGGCGGAGGATTTCCCGCTCGACGCGTCGCGCGCCTTCATGAGCGACGTCAAACGCAGCCTCGACGGCGGGCCGGGCTTCGCCATCATCGACCGCCTGCCGGTGGAACGCTGGTCGCGGGACGGCCTGCGCGCCGTCTGGTGGCTGCTTGCCTCCCTTGTCGCCCGTCCGGTGGCACAGAAATGGGATGGCACCTCGATCTACGAAGTCACCGATCTCGGCAAGCCGCCTGGCAACGGCGTTCGCCCCGACGTCACCAATGCCGAGCAGAATTTCCATACCGACAACAGCTACAATCTAGTGCCGCCGCACTATGTCGGCCTGCTGTGCGTGCGCACGGCCAGGGAAGGCGGCGTCAGCGGAATCGTGAGCTTCGCCGCCGCGCACGAGGAGATGCGCCGACGGCATCCCGACCTGCTGCCCCGGCTCTACCGGCCCTTCTACTTCGACCGCCAGCGCGAGCATGCACCGGGCGACATCATGACGACGCACCACCCGATGCTGGAGCGCGAGGGCGACCGGTTGATTGCCCGGCTGTCGCGCTTCCAGGTGACCAACGGCCACGTTCTGGCGGGCGTCGCTCTCGACCCGGAAGGTGTAGCCGCCCTGGAAGCCTTCGAAGCGATCCTGAACGCGCCGGGCATGGCGGCGCGCTTCGTCTTCCAGCCCGGCCAGATGCAGCTCATCGACAACCGCGCCCTCGGCCACAAGCGCACGGGGTTCCGCGACTGGCCGGAGCCTGAGCGCAAGCGTCTCCTGATACGCCTGTGGCTGCGCGACGACGGCAGCCGGGCCTACAACGGCTGACGCCTCGCCGTTACGCCAGATGACGCTTCCACTCGGGCTGCGCCCGCAGATGTGCGCCTTCCTTGGCGAGGATCTTGGACGTGCGTTCGGGCGCGAAGCCCAGTTCGACGAAGGCGGGCCCGACATTGGCCACCTCGCGATAGTCGAGGATCAGGCCTTCGCGCAGCTGCATCATCGAGCAGCCCTCGAAGCCCACGCGCTTGCCCTCGGCGCCGGGCAGCTTCGAGACGTAGCTGAACGTGTAGTAGGCGTAGAGCATCCTGCCGTCGCACACCGGCCGGTGCATGTCCCAGCGGAACTCGTGCGCGGTGCGATGGAACCAGTCGTCGATCATCCCGGCGATGCGCTCGCGCCCCTTGAAGTCGCCGTAGAACACGTCGTGATAGACGGCGTCCTCGGTGAACAGGTTCGCGAATGCCTTGCCGTCGCGGCGCTCCACGGCTGAGCAGAAAGCCTTCAGCAGCTCTGACGTATCCATCGTTATTCCTCCCGTACGGCCCCGATCATGACTAGACTGGCGGCCGCGGCAAAGGAGAACTGGCATGAGCTCATGGATCTTCCTCGGCATCGTCGTCGCCATCGGCCTGTGGCTGATCGCCGTCTACAACGGGCTCGTCGGCGGCCGCAACCAGGCGCAGACCGCGTGGAGCCAGATCGATGTGCAGCTGAAGCGCCGGCACGATCTCATTCCCAACCTGGTGCAGGTGGTGAAGGACGCGATGGGCTACGAGCAGGAGACGCTCACCAAGGTGATCCAGGCGCGCAACAACGCGGTGGCGGCGAGCGGCAACGCCGCGCAATCGGGACCGGCGGAAGCGGCGCTCAGCCAGGCGACGCACGGCCTGTTCGCCCTGATGGAGAACTATCCGCAGCTCAAGGCCAACGACAATGTCATGCAGCTCCAGGAGGAGCTGACGACCACCGAGAACAAGATCGCCTTCGCCCGCCAGTTCTACAACGACTCGGTGAACACCTATAACACCCGCCGCCAGAGCTTCCCGGCGGTGCTGGCCGCGGCGTCGCTGGGCTTTGGCCCGATGGACCTGTTCAACATGCCGGAGTCCGAGCGCGAAGTGCCGAAGGTCGCGCTGCGCTGAAGGGACAAGGCGCATGAGCGCCACCACCGACTTCGTCGCCGCGCAGCACCAGAACCGCCGCAACACGATGGTGCTGTTGGCAGTCCTCACCCTGTTGGCGGGTGGGGTCGGCTATCTGATCGGCGCGCTGCTGGAGACCGAGTCCTCGGGCACGCTGCCCGCCGTCAGCCAGGGGGGCATCGCGGCCGCCGGGCTGATGGCGGCCGCCAGTGTCGGCTGGAGCGCGA
>JBILYJ010000414.1:0-4979 GCA_044377795.1 Reyranella sp.
TCCGTGGTTCACCCGCCGATGCGGGCCGGCTCTACCCGAAGAACGCCAATCTGGCGGTGACGGTGGCGCTCTGTGGCGCGGGTCTCGAGAAGACGGAGATCGAGTTGGTGGCCGATCCGACCCTGCCGCCTGGAACCAATGCCAGCAAGCTGGAGGTCGTCTCCGATTCAGGCGAGCTGAAGCTCGAACGGCTGGGCCGGGCCATGCCGGACAATCCCAAGACCGGCGTCCTCACCGCCCTCACCATGGCGGACGACCTGATGAAGATCGTCCGCCACAGCGATTGGTAGACTCTTAGCGCGGGCCGGGGCCGGGACGGCCCATCGCCGCGGCCCCGTGGTGGTGGGCGAGGTCGGCGCGCGGACGGTCGAGAATGGCCTTCTGCTCCGGCGTCAGGACCGCGACCAGGGCGGTGAGCGAGGGCTTGACCGCCTCGATCGTGGCGATGCGGGCCTTCATGGCGTCCTCTTGCATCGTTAGGCGATCGAGATAGGCCGGACGCTCCTTCATCTCGGCCGGCAGGGTCTGGCAGCGCGCCATCGACTTGGCGCTGGCCTCGTCGGCTGCCTTCTCGAAGGCGTTCCAGGCGGTCATCTGGTCGGGCTTCAGTTCCAGCCGGGCCTTGAGGTAGGCACGATCGCCGATGCGGCGGGCGGCCATGTCGAGGCACATCGACTTGGGCGAGAAGCTTCGCTCGACGCGTGCGGCCCCACGCTCGCCGGGGGTGCGCTCGCCGCGCGCGGCCGGAGGCGGCGGCGGGCTCGGCGGGGTAGCCTGCGCGAGCTCGATCATGTCGTCCTCGAACAGATCGAAGGCCGAAGCAGGGGGTGTGAAGGCAAGACCCGCCGCCAGGACGAGAGCGGTGGGCAGGACCAGGGAACGGATCGACATCGGAAACCTCGCCATTGAAGGGGTGGTTCCCGAGGTACGGACCGACGGCGCCGAGCGTGCCCGACGCGAAGGTGAAGTTATGTAAAGTTGAGTCGCTGCTCTGCGAGCCAACGCGCGAATGCCTCGCGTTCTTCCGCCGTCATGTGCAGCCCTTCCTTGGTCCGGCGCCACAGCACGTCCTCGGCGTCGACGGCCCATTCGTCGCGCACCAGATGGCGCACCTCGACCTCGTAGAGGGAGCCGCCGAAATGACGGCCGAGATCGGCCACGGTCGTCACGTTTTCGAGCAGGTCGTCGAGGCCTGAGCCATGGCGCCGGGAAAGGATTCGCACCAGCGCCTTCGGCAGGCCGGGCTTGCTGGCGACCGCGCCCTCCACGAACCTGTCGAACGCCTCTTCGAAGGTCGGCGCGTCGGCCATTTCGCCGTCATAGACGGCCCGGCCGTCGGTCCAGGGACCGCCCATGCGCGGGAAATAGGGCTGGAGGTCCCGCAGCGCATGTTCCGCCAGCCGGCGATAGGTCGTGATCTTGCCCCCGAACACCGAGAGGATGGGGGCCTTGGCCTGCGGGGAGCCCTCGACCTCCAGGTGGTAGTCGCGCGTCACCTTCGAGGGATTGTCGTCGCCGTCGTCGAACAGCGGGCGGACGCCTGAATAGGTCCAGACCACGTCCTCGGGTCGAACGGGCTTGGCCATGTACCGGCTGGCGAGGTCGCAGAGATAGGCGATTTCTTCCGGCGAGCAGACCGGATGCTCGCCCTCCTCGACCGTGATGTCGGTGGTGCCGATCAGCGAGAATTCGCGCTCGTAGGGAATGACGAACACGATCCGGTTGTCGCTGTTCTGCAGGATGAAGGCGTGGTCGCCGTCGTAGAGCTTCGGCACGACGATGTGGCTGCCCTTCACGAGGCGCACGCGCTTGGGTGTCTTGATCTGGGTCTGCTCGTCGAGAAAGTGCTTCACCCAGGGGCCAGCGGCGTTCACGAGGGCGCGCGCCTTGAGGTGCACGGGCACGGCGCCGGGGCTTTCGAGTTCGATGTGCCACAGCTTGCCGTCGTCGCTGCGACGGGCCGAAACACAGCTATGCCGGGCATAGATCGCGGCCCCCATCTCGCGGGCCGACTTCAGGTTGGAGATCACCAAGCGCGCATCGTCGACCCAGGCGTCGGAATAGACGAATCCCTTCTGGAAGCCGGGCTTCAGGCCGGCCCCGAACTTCGACCGCGGCAGGTCGACCTGGATCGACTTGGGCAGGGTCATGTGCCAGTCGAGATGGTCGTAGAGCCAGAGGCCGAGCCGCAGCATCCACCGGGGCCGCAGGTGCGGTTCGTAGGGCAGCACGAAGCGCAGCGGCCAGGACAGATGCGGTGCCTTGGCCAGCAGCACCTCGCGCTCCTGCAGTGCCTCGCGCACCAGGCGGAACTCGTAGGTTTCCAGGTAGCGCAGGCCGCCGTGGATGAGCTTGGTCGACTTCGAGGAGGTCGCGCTGGCGAAATCGTTCATTTCGCAAAGACCGACCGTGAGCGCCCGCCCCGCCGCGTCGCAGGCGATGCCCGCCCCATTGATGCCGCCCCCGACCACGAACAGGTCGAGCGGCCGATCCTCCGTTGCACTCATCGCCTACCTATAGCCCGCTTGACCGGCTTCTGCAGGAACCGCAAAAGGCCGCATGGGTTTCCTGCTCAAGATTGCGCTGTTCGGCCTTGCCCTCTACGGCGTGTACAGGAGTTTCCGGTACTGGAAGGGCCTTTTCGACCGTTTCACCGGCAACGACCTGCCGCAGCGTCCGCCACCGCCACCGCCTCCGCCGGCCCCCGCGCGGCCCGAGCCGCCGCCCGCCGCGCCGGCTCGCAAGCCCGTGGTGATCGAGGATACCGTCCAGTGTGCCGGCTGCGGTGCCTATATTCCGGCCACTGCTGAAAAATGTGGCCAATGCGGTCGTCCAAGGCCATAAGGCCGCAGCGTGCCGCCAGCCTTGACCGGCTTGGGGGTGGAACCTATTTTGCCGCACCGCAAAAACGGCCATAAGTTGCGGAAATAAAAGGCCTTTAGAGCTTCGGGGAATACCGGTGTCGAACCCCTCAGCAGCGCGCGGGAAGCCGACGTGCTTTCAGGAACTCATCCTGACCCTGCAGGATTATTGGGCCGCCCAGGGTTGCCTGATTCTCCAGCCCTTCGACATGGAGATGGGCGCCGGTACGTTCCACACCGCGACGACCCTGCGGGCGCTCGGCCCGAAGCCCTGGTACGCGGCCTATGTGCAGCCGTCGCGTCGCCCCGGTGATGGTCGGTACGGCGAGAACCCGATGCGGCTGCAGCACTACTATCAGTTCCAGGCCATCCTGAAGCCGTCGCCGCCCGATATCCTCGAACGTTACCTGGGCTCGCTCCAGGCGATCGGCATCGACACGACGCTGCACGACATCCGCTTCGTCGAGGACGATTGGGAGAGCCCGACCCTGGGCGCCTGGGGCTTGGGCTGGGAAGTCTGGTGCGACGGCATGGAGATCACGCAGTTCACCTATTTCCAGCAGGTGGGCGGCATCGAGGTCGACCTGGTGGCGGGCGAGATCACCTACGGTCTCGAGCGTTTGGCCATGTACCTGTTCGACAAGAAGTCGGTCTACGAGCTGCCGTACAACCGCGCCGATTCCGAGGTGCCGCTGACCTATGGCGATGTGTTCCTGCAGAACGAGCGGGAGCAGTCGGCCTACAATTTCGAGTATGCGGACACCGAGATGCTGTTCCGCCACTTCGCCGACGCCGAAAGGGAAAGCGGCCGGCTGGTCGAGAAGAAGCTGCCGCTGCCGGCCTACGAGCAGTGCATCAAGGCCTCGCACGCCTTCAACCTGCTCGATGCCCGCGGCGTGATCAGCGTTGCCGAGCGCCAGAGCTACATCCTGCGCGTGCGCGAACTCGCCAAGGCCTGCTGCGAAGCGTGGCTGGCGACGCAGCAGAAGCCTGCCCTGAGCGTAGTCGAAGGGGCAGCCTGAACATGGCCGAGCTTCTTCTCGAACTGCTGTCTGAAGAGATTCCCGCGCGCATGCAGACGCGGGCGGCTGAAGACTTGAAGCGATTCATCTGTGACGGGCTGAAGGGTGCGGGCATCGGCTTCGAGAAGGCCCAGGCCTTCGCGACGCCGCGGCGTATCGCGCTGGTGGTCGAGGGCATCCCGGCCATCCAGGATGATGTCAGCGAAGAAAAACGCGGGCCGCGCGTTGGCGCACCCGACCAGGCCGTGCAGGGGTTCCTGAAGGGCGCTGGCCTCGCGTCGCTCGAGCAGGCCGAGAAGCGCGACACCGGCAAGGGCGAGTTCTGGTTCGCCGTGATCACGAAGAAGGGCGGGCCGACGGCCGACGCTCTCGGGGCGGTGATCGATGCCACCCTGAAAGCGCTGCCGTGGCCCAAGTCGATGAAGTGGGGCAGCAGCACCATGCACTGGGTGCGCCCGCTTCAGTCCATCGTCGCGCTGTTCGACGGCAAGGTGCTGAAAGGCGAAGTGTCACCGGGCGGCCAGATGGCGCCGATCGCGTTTGGCGCCACGACGCGCGGCCATCGCTTCCTGTCCAAGGGCACGCTCGAGGTCGCGAACTTCGCCGACTACGCGGCCAAGCTGCGCGAAGCGCATGTCATCCTGGACGCCGCCGAACGCAAGGCGATCATCCTGGAGGGGGCGGGCAAGCTCTGTACCGAGGCGCAGGTCAAGCTGAACGGGGATGACGGCCTGCTCGAGGAAGTGGCCGGCCTGACCGAATGGCCGGTGCCGATGCTGGGGGCCATCGACGCCCAGTTCATGGACGTGCCGCCGGAAGTGCTGATCGTCTCGATGAAGGTGCATCTGCGCTTCTTCACGACGTCCAGGGCCGACGGCACCCTGGCCAACCGCTTCGTCGTGGTGGCGAACAACGTGGCGCGCGACGGCGGCAAGACGATCCTCGCGGGCAACGAGCGCGTGCTGCGCGGCCGTCTCGCAGACGCGAAGTTCTTCTGGGACCAGGACCGCAAGACCACACTGGCAAGCCGCCTGCCGTCGCTGAAGCAGGTCGTGTTCCATGCCAAGCTCGGCACCCAGGCCGAGCGGGTCGAGCG
>JBILYJ010000415.1:0-4972 GCA_044377795.1 Reyranella sp.
CGGCTACGTGCCGTCGGTCATCGAGGCCGACATCGATTTCCATCTCTTCGTCTACGAGGCCTCGGGCAATCCCCTGATCGGCGAGACCGCCCAGCCGCACTGGCAGCATCTGCGCCGGGTGATGGCGGCGGCCTTGAGCGAGGAGGATCTGCGGATCAGTGTGTGGGACGAACACGAGGGTATCCTGCGCGCGCTCGAGGCGGGCCAGGCGGTTGAGGCCGAAGCGCTCTGCCGCGGGCATGCCGAACAGATGGCCGACATTCTCACGGGACGATTGAAAGCCGTGATTTCCCGCGCCGCCTGAAGACGGCGCTTTCTACAAAGCAAAACGACTGGGCAAAGGAGGAACCGCCATGAAGCTCACCTCTGAGCAGCTGAAGAAATTCGACGAAGAGGGCTATCTCTTCTTCCCGGACTACTTCTCGCCGGAAGAGACGAAGATCCTGAAGTCCTCGGTGCCCGAGGTCTTCGCCCAGCGCCGCCCCGAGAACGTGCGCGAGAAGACCGGCGACGTGGTGCGCACCGCCTTCGCCGTCCACACCTATCATCCGGTGTTCGAGGCGCTGGTCCATCATCCGCGCTTCGTCGAGCCGGCCGAGCAGCTCCTGAAGGACAAGACCTACATCCACCAATTCAAGATCAACGGGAAGGCCGCGTTCGACGGCGACGTGTGGCAGTGGCATCAGGACTACGGCACCTGGAAGGCCGACGACGCCATGCCCGAGCCGCGCGCCATGAACCTCGCGGTGTTCATCGACGAGGTGAACGAGTTCAACGGCCCGCTCTGGTTCATTCCCAAGAGCCACAAGAAGGGCGCGATCGAGGCCAGCCACGACCTGACCACGACCTCCTATCCGCTTTGGGTGATCGATAACGACACGATCGCCAAGCTGGTCGACCAGGGCGGCATCGTCGCGCCCAAGGGCGGCCCGGGCTCGGCGATCTTCTTCCACGGCACGCTGGTGCACGGCAGCGGACCCAACATGTCGCCGTGGGATCGACAGATCATCTATGTGACCTACAATTCGGTCAGCAACGCGATCCGCCAGTTCAAGCGGCCGGAGTACATCGCGCATCGCGACTTCACGCCGGTCGATGCCTGGGAAGACGATGCGGTGATCCGCGCCGTCAACCGCAAGGTCGCGGCGGAATGACCAAGAAACTCGGGAGGAAACCATGAGTCTCCATCGCATGCTTCTGGCGCGCGCTGCCGAAGCCAATCCGCTGCGCATCGGCGTCATCGGCGCCGGCAAGTTCGGCTCGATGTACCTGTCGCAGATCCCGACGACGCCGGGCATCCATCTGCTGGGCATCGCCGACCTCTCGCCCGACCGCGCGCGAGAGAACCTGGCGCGGCTGGGCTGGAAGCCCGACGTGACCTCGGCAACCTCCTTCGCCGACGCGCGCAAGCACGGCAGCACCCATCTCACCGACGACTGGCGCGCGCTGGTCAGCCATCCCGAGATCGACATCATCGTCGAATCGACCGGCGATCCGATCGCCGCCGTCGAGCATGCGCTCGAAGCCTTCAAGCACGGCAAGAGCGTGGTGATGGTGACGGTCGAGGCCGACGCCTTCTGCGGCCCGCTGCTGGCCAAGCGCGCCGCCGCCGCGGGCGTGATCTACAGCCTGGCCTATGGCGACCAGCCGGCGCTGATCTGCGAGCTGGTCGACTGGGCGCGCACCTCGGGCTTCGAGGTGACGGCGGCCGGGCGCGGCCACAAGTGGCTGCCGCACTTCGCGCAGTCGACGCCGGAGACCGTGTGGAAGTACTGGGGCCTCAACGAGGAACAGGCCAAGCGCGGCGGGCTGAACCCCAAGATGTTCAATTCGTTCCTCGACGGCTCCAAGCCCGCGATCGAGAGCACCGCCGTCGCCAACGCCACCGGCCTCACGCCGGCGCCGGACGGCCTCGCCTTCCCGCCCTGCTCGGTCGAGGACCTGCCCTTCGTGATGCGGCCGATCTCCGAGGGCGGCCAGCTCCATCACAAGGGCCAGGTCGAAGTGGCCTCGTCGCTGGAGAAGGACGGGCGCGCCATCCCCTACGAGATCCGCAAGGGCGTGTGGGTCGTGTTCGAGGCGGCCACCGAGTACCAGAAGAACTGTTTCGAGGAGTACATGCTGCAGACCGACCCGAGCGGCCGGTACTCCGTCATGTACAAGCGCTGGCACCTGATCGGCCTCGAGGTCGGCATGTCGGTCGCCTCGATCGGCCTGCGCAAGGAACCGACCGGTACGCCGATCGGCTTCCACGCCGACGTGATCGCCACCGCCAAGCGCGACCTCAAGCCCGGCGAGATGCTGGACGGCGAGGGCGGCTACACGGTCTACGGCAAGCTGTTCCCGTCGGAGAAGTCGACCGGCCTCGGCAGCCTGCCGCTCGGCCTCGCGCACAACGTCAAGCTGGTGAAGCCGATCAAGGCCGGCCAGTCGCTGACCTATGCCGACGTGGTGATGGACGAGTCGCTGACCGCGGTGAAGCTGCGCCGCGAGATGGAGCGGGACTTCGCCCCGGCCGCCTCGAAGATCGCGGCGCAGTAACGATCATCCCTTGCGTGCGCATGAGCCCGGCGACGGGCTCATGCGGCGCACCGATCAGCCGCCGAACATTTCCTTCATCTTGCTGAAGAAGCCCTCGGATTCGGGGCTGGTCTTGCCGGCCTTCTCGAATTCCTTGAGCAGTTCCTTCTGCTTCGACGTGAGGTTGGTCGGCGTCTCGACGTTGATCTCGATGTACATGTCGCCGCGCTGGCTGGAGCGCACGATCGGCATGCCCTTGGCGCGCATGCGGAACTGGTGGCCGCCCTGCGCCCCGGCGGGGATGTTGATGCGCGCCATCTTGCCGTCCAGCGTCGGCACTTCGATGTTGCCGCCCAGGGTCGCCTGCACCATCGAGATCGGTACGCGGCAATGCACGTCGGCACCCTCGCGCTCGAACAGCTGGTGGCGGCGTACCGAGAGGAAGACGTAGAGGTCGCCGGCAGGACCGCCGCGCGCGCCCGCTTCGCCCTCGCCGCTCAGGCGGATGCGTGTGCCGTCCTCGACGCCGGCGGGGATGTTGACCTTGAGCGTCTTCTCGCGCCGCACGCGGCCCTGGCCGCCGCAGTGCTTGCACGGCTTGTCGATCACCTGACCCGCGCCGTGGCAGGTGTGGCAGGCGCGTTCGACGGTAAAGAAACCCTGCTGCGCGCGGACGCGCCCGCGACCCTGGCAGGTCGGGCACTGTTGTGGCTTGGAACCGGCTTCGGCCCCGCTGCCGTGGCAGACTTCGCAGGAGACGGAACTCGGCACGCGCACCGTGGCCTCGGTGCCGCCGTAGGCCTGCTCCAGCGTGATCTCGAGATTGAAGCGCAGGTCCTGCCCGCGCATGTCGGCGCGTCCGCCACGACCGCGCTGGCCGCCGGCACCGAACATCTCCTCGAAGATGTCGCCGAACACCGAACCGAAATCAAATCCCTGCCCACCCTGGAAGGGTCCACCCGGCCCCGCGCCGCCCTCGAAGGCCGCTGCGCCGTAGCGGTCGTAGGCCGCACGCTTCTCCGGATCCTTCAGGATGTCGTAGGCGTGGCTGATTTCCTTGAACTTCCGTTCCGCTTCCGCGTTACCGTCGTTGCGGTCCGGATGGAACTGCATCGCGAGCTTGCGGTACGACTTCTTGATGTCGTCGGCACTGGCTGTGCGACTGACTCCCAGCAGCTCGTAAAAGTCTTGCGACATAGTGCTCTACGCAGCCCCCACTGGCCCCTTACAGAGCGGCCTCCCGTTTGCGCGGGAGGCCGTGCCGTTCACACCGCGGTCCCTGTTCAGGACCCGGTCTTCTTGTTCTTGTCGGTGACGTCCTCGAACTCGGCGTCGACGACCTTCTCGCCCTTGGCGTCGGTCGCGCCGCCGCCGGGCGCACCGCCCGCGGCGCCCGCACCGGCCTGCGCCTCAGCCTGCTGGGCCTTGTACATGGCCTCGCCGAGCTTCATCGCGGCCTGGGTCAGGTCGTTGGTCTTGGTCTTGATCGCCTCGACGTCCTCGCCCGCCAGAGCGGTCTTGAGGCCCTCGAGCGCACCCTCGATCTCGGCCTTCTCGGTGGGGCTCACCTTGTCGCCGTACTCCGCCAGGTGCTTGGTCGTGGAGTGGACCAGCGCCTCGCCCTGGTTGCGGGCGTCGATCAACTCGCGCTTCTTCTTGTCTTCCTCGGCGTGCAGCTCGGCGTCCTTCACCATCTTCTGGATGTCGGCCTCGCTGAGGCCGCCCGAAGCCTGGATGCGGATCTGCTGCTCCTTGCCGGTGGCCTTGTCCTTGGCCGAGACCTGCACGATGCCGTTGGCGTCGATGTCGAACGTGACCTCGACCTGCGGCACGCCACGCGGCGCCGGCGGGATGCCGACCAGGTCGAACTGGCCCAGCATCTTGTTCTGGGCGGCGATTTCGCGCTCGCCCTGGAACACGCGGATGGTCACCGCGGTCTGGTTGTCGTCGGCCGTCGAGAAGGTCTGGCTCTTCTTGGTCGGGATCGTCGTGTTGCGCTCGATGAGGCGCGTGAACACGCCGCCCAGCGTCTCGATGCCGAGCGACAGCGGCGTCACGTCGAGCAGCAGGACGTCCTTGACCTCGCCCTTCAGCACGGCCGCCTGGACCGCCGCGCCGACCGCGACGACTTCGTCGGGATTGACGTTACGGGCCGGCTCCTTGCCGAAGAACTGCTTCACGACCTCGATGACCTTCGGCATGCGCGTCATGCCGCCGACCAGGATGACCTCGTCGATCTGGCCGGCCTGCAGGCCGGAGTCCTTCAACGCCGCCTTGCAGGGCTCGAGCGTCCGCTGCACCAGGTCGTCGACCAGGGACTCGAGCTTGGCGCGCGAGAGCTTGATGACGAGATGCTTCGGACCGCTGGCATCGGCCGTGATGAACGGCAGGTTGATCTCGGTCTCCTTGGAGTTGGAGAGCTCGATCTTGGACTTCTCGGCCGCTTCCTTCA
>JBILYJ010000045.1:0-18872 GCA_044377795.1 Reyranella sp.
CGACATCTCGACCTCCTAAACGACGCTGTCGCTTCAAAGAATCGAGCCCCGACCTCCAGCGCAAATCACATAAGAGTCATCGGTTCAGACGGTTGGTATGACTCGTAACGCAAAACGCCCGCGCCGGTTGCGGTGGCGGCAAGCCCTCCCGCCCCCAATCCCAACGTCCTTCGTCAGGATGCGCCGACCGGCGTCCTAAGCAGAGCGTAGGAGACGACCAGCACCGCGAGGATGACCGGCAACAGGAAAGGTGGATCGTACCAGTGATTCATGCGTGCGCTCCTCCAGTGAGGGCGGGAGCACATGCCTCTCTCAGCCATCGCAAGCCAAACGACACGTGGGCGACGGTGTCCCTGTCTACACGCGGCACCGGTCACTGTCGAGGAAGCCTTCTCCGTGGGGGATGCCCAGGAAAGATGTAACCGCGTGCCCGCGAAATGCTAGAATGGCGCCGCTCCGGAGCAAGCACGACAGGAGTTTTGATGCCCCTCCTCGGCAAGGGAATGCTGCTCACGTTCACCGACGTGGCTGCGCGGGACGAGCGTGACTACAACGAGTGGTACAATCGCGAGCACATCGACGATCGTGTGAACCTGCCGGGTTTCCATCGCGGCCGGCGCTATGTCGCGGTGAGCGCCAAGCCCAAGTATCTCGCGGTCTACGAATGCGACACCGTCGCCATCCTTGGCACGACCAACTATCTGCGGACGCTGGACCACCAGACGCCGTGGAGCCAGCGCGTGATGGCGCGCTTCACGCATTTCGTCCGGATGACCCTGCGCATCCATGCCGACCAGACGCACGGGGTGGGCGCGGCACTGGCGACGGTGCGCTTCGTGCCTGACCCGCACCGGCGCAAGGCCCTGACCCAATGGCTCTCCGAGCAGGCGCTGCCGAAGCTGATCGCGCGTCCCGGCGTGCTGGGCGCCGCGGTCGGCGAAAACGATCTCGAAGTGGTCCATGCGCCGCTCCAGGACAAGAGCATGGACCATCCCAGGGCCGACGAGGCAGAATGGGTCGTGTTGATCGAGGGCTCGGATGTCACGGCCGTCGGCGCCGCCGCACGTTCCCTGTTTACGCAGGCAAACCGCAGATCCTTCGACATCGAAGCCGCCCCCACGATCAGCACGTGGCGCTTCCTGTTCGGCAACCAGCGATGACGTATCTTTGACCCGCTGTTGATCGAGCCATCGCATAGGGTCGCCTTGTGTCCAATCAGCGCATCATCTTCTGGCTGAAGCTCGCGACGCTGGTCGCCCTCTGCCTGCCCGCCGTCGATCTCGCCTGGCGCTGGTACGCCGGCGATCTCGATCCACGCCCCGTGACGCTTGCCACCCACGCCACCGGCGACTGGGCGATCGTGTTCCTGCTGGTGTCGCTGGCGCTGACGCCGGCGCGCGCGGTGTTCGACTGGTCGCCGCTGATCCACATCCGGCGATGGGTCGGCGTCGCGGCGGCGCTCTATGCCACAGCCCACCTGCTGATCTACGTGCTCGACCAGAAATGGAACCTGATCGTCGTCGCCACGGAGATCGTGAAGCGTTTCTATCTCACCATCGGCTTCGTGGCCCTCCTCGCCCTGGTGGCGCTGGCGATCACCTCGACCAACGGCTGGCAGAAGCGGCTGAAGCGCAACTGGAAGCGCCTGCACTGGCTGGTCTATCCGGCGGTCGCGCTGGCGCTCCTCCACTTCTTCATCCAGTCCAAGATCAAGATCGGCGAGGCCGCCTTCGCCGCCGGACTGTTCGCCTGGCTGATGCTGTGGCGCGTGCTGCCCGTGCGGCTGCGCACGGGCTTCGCCGGCCTGTTCCTGCTCGGCGCTGCCGCCACCCTGGTCACGGTCGCCTTCGAGGCCTCGTGGTACGGGCTGGTGAACGGGATCGATCCGATGCGCGTACTGGCCGCCAACCTCGATCCCGAGCTGGTACCGCGCCCGGCCCAGAAGGTGCTGGCGGTCTCCCTGCTCGTGATCGTGCTGGTCACGCTGCAGCGCGGGCTCGCCGCGGCGACCGGGCTCTGGACGCAGCGCTATATCCGAAGGACTATATCGCCTTCCTGATCGGAAGAGGACATGACTCCGGACGAATGGACGGCCGTACGGCTGAGCCTCCTGATCGCCACGACGGCGACGCTCTGCAGCCTGCCGTTCGGCATCGCGATCGCCTGGCTGCTGGCGCGCGGACGGTTCTGGGGCAAGAGCCTGCTCGACACGCTGGTCCATCTGCCGCTGATCCTGCCGCCCGTCGTCACCGGCTACCTGCTGCTCCTGTCCTTCGGCCGGCGCGGACCGATCGGCGGCTTCCTGGCCGAGGAATTCGGCATCGTCTTCTCCTTCCGCTGGACCGGCGCGGCACTCGCCTGCGCCGTCATGGGATTTCCGCTGCTGGTGCGCGCCGTCCGCCTGTCCATCGAGGCCGTCGACCAGCGGCTCGAAGCGGCCGCGGGCACGCTCGGTGCCCATCCGCTCTGGGTCTTCGCGACCATCACCCTGCCGCTCTGCCTGCCCGGCATCATCGCCGGCGCGATCCTGGCCTTCGCGAAGTCGATGGGCGAGTTCGGCGCCACCATCACCTTCGTTTCAAACATTCCCGGCGAGACACAGACTCTGCCGACCCTGATCTACACGCTGACCCAGGTGCCGGGCGGCGACGCCGCCGCGATGCGGCTCACCCTGGTCTCGATCGCCATCTCCATGCTGGCGCTGCTCGGGTCGGAGCTGCTGGCCAGGCGCATCGGGGCGAGGCGGCAGACGGCATGAGCCTCGAGGTCGACGTCGACCACAGGCGCGGTGCCTTCCGGCTCCAGGCACGCTTCACGGCTGCGCCGGGACTGACGGCGCTGTTCGGCCGTTCGGGCTCCGGCAAGACCAGTCTGGTCAACATCGTGGGTGGCTTGATCCGTCCCGACCGCGGTCGCGTCGCCATCGACGGGCAGCCCCTCGTCGATACCGACCGGGGCGTCTTCGTGCCCGCCCACCGACGGCGCATCGGCTATGTCTTCCAGGACAGCCGTCTGTTCCCGCATCTCAGTGTGCGGCGCAACCTCCTCTACGGACGCTTGTTCGCGCGCGGAGCCGGCGGCGCGACGGCGGACCTCGGCTCGGTGGTCGAACTGCTGGGCATCGGCCATCTGCTGGAGCGCCATCCGGACTCGCTATCGGGCGGCGAGAAGCAGAGGGTCGCCATCGGCCGCGCCCTGCTCGCACGGCCGCGGCTGGTCCTCATGGATGAGCCGCTCGCCTCGCTCGACGAAGCGCGTCGTGCCGAGATCCTGCCCTACATCGAACGGCTGCGCGACGAAGCCGGCGTCCCCATCCTCTATGTCAGCCACTCCGTCGCCGAGGTCGCTAGGCTCGCCACGACGGTCGTGATCCTGACCGAGGGCAGGATCACGGCGGTCGGGCCGGTCCAGGACATCCTGCCGATCGCCGACGCCACGGATGGCGGCGCGGTGCTGGAGGCGAGGATCGTCCGGCACGACGAGACGTTCCATCTGTCGGTGCTGGAAAGCGCCGCCGGCGAGTTGCAGGTGCCGCGCCTCGATGCGCCCGTCGGCGCGCCGGTGCGCGCCTATATCCGGGCCCGGGACGTGATGCTCAGCCTGCAGCGACCCGAGGATATCAGCGCGCTCAACGTGCTGGCCGGGCGAATCGCCTCGATCACCCCGACGACCACCGCGCAGGCCGACATCCGCCTGGACTGCAACGGCGCCGTCCTGATGGCCCGGCTGACGGCCAAATCGGTCGATCGGCTGGCCCTCGCCGCCGGACGGCCGGTCTTCGCGGTCGTCAAGAGCGTGTCATTCGAACGCAGTTAACTGCGCTAGAGTGAGGGCGGGCATCCGGCCCGCCAATGAAGCCTGGGGAAACCGAATGAAATCGATGCCGCTGCCGCTCACGCCGCGATTCGTCACCTGGACGCTGGCGACCGCCTTCGCCGTGCTGCTGGGCGTCGCCTGGGCCGTCGATCCCCGCTCGTGGTGGATCGGCGTTGGCTTCCTCATCGCCCTCTTCCTCGCCGGCGTCGGCTTCTACGACTATTTCCAGACCAGACACGCGGTGCTGCGCAACTACCCCATCGCGGCACACCTGCGCTTCATCTTCGAGGCGATCCGGCCCGAGATGCGCCAGTATTTCTTCGAAGGCGAGAAGGACGGCATGCCGTTCCCGCGCGACCGGCGGGCGATCGTTTACCAGCGCGCCAAGTCGATGCTCGATGTCCGGCCGTTCGGCACGACCCACGATGTCTATGCCGAAGGCTACGAGTGGATGACGCACTCGATCTCGCCTACGCCGGTCAGCAAGGAGCCGTTCCGCATCACCATCGGCGGGCCCGACTGCACGCAGCCCTACTCCGCCTCGATCTTCAACATCTCGGCCATGAGCTTCGGGTCGCTCAGCGCCAATGCCATCCGCGCCCTGAACCTCGGCGCAAAGCTCGGCGGCTTCGCGCACGATACCGGCGAAGGCGGCTACAGCCCCTACCACCGCGAGGGCGGCGGCGACATCATCTGGGAGATCGGCTCCGGCTATTTCGGCGCGCGCAACGCCGACGGCACCTTCTCGGCCGAGAAATTCGCCGCCGGCGCCGCCAACCCGCAGGTCAAGATGGTCGAGCTGAAGCTCAGCCAGGGGGCCAAGCCGGGCCATGGCGGCGTGCTGCCCGCACCGAAGGTCAGCGAGGAGATCGCCCTGACCCGCGGCGTACCGGTCGGGGTGGACTGCATCTCGCCCTCGAGCCACAGCGCCTTCACGACGCCCATCGAGATGATGAGGTTCATCGGCGAGATGCGTCGTCTCTCGGGCGGCAAGCCGGCCGGCTTCAAGCTCTGCGTCGGCCATGAATGGGAGTTCCTCGCGATCTGCAAGGCGATGCTGGAGACCGGCATCTATCCCGACTTCATCGTCGTCGACGGCAAGGAGGGCGGCACCGGCGCGGCGCCGCTGGAGTTCCTCGACCATGTCGGCAAGCCGATGCGGCAGGGTCTGCACATCGTGCACAATGCCCTGGTCGGCATTGGTGCCCGCCACCGGGTCAAGATCGGCGCAGCCGGCAAGATCGTCACCGCCTTCGACATCATTCGCGCGATGGCGCTGGGCGCCGACTGGTGCAACTCGGCGCGCGGCTTCATGTTCGCCGTGGGCTGCATCCAGTCGCAGTCCTGCCATACTGATCGCTGTCCGACCGGCGTGGCCACCCAGGATCCCACGCGTCAGCGCGCGCTGGTCGTGCCCGACAAGATGGAGCGCGTGGCGAACTTCCACCGCGCCACCCTGCACGAACTGGCCGAACTCACCGCCGCCGCGGGCCTCGACCATCCGACCGACTTCAAGCCTATCCATATCACCCGTCGCGTCTCGCCCAGCATCGTCGCGACCTACGCCGACCTCTATCCGGCGCTGGCCGAGGGTGAGCTGGTGTCGGGCACCAGCGACAAGCGTTGGCGGCGGGCGTGGGACATGGCCCACACCGATTCGTTCCGCGCGACGGCCTGATCCGCGCAAACCTGTTGCGAATCCTCGTTGGTTGGCCCAGCAATTGGCCAACCAACGAGGAAACGATCATGACCGCTCCGTTCGATTTCGCGCCCCTGCTGGCGCCCGGCACGCCCGCTCCCGCCGCCAAGTGGAACGGCTTCCCGAAGTACAACTTCATCGGCGGCCATAACGACGCCGGCAACGTGCCCGTCCAGGCGCTGATCGATGCCGCGACGGCGGTGCTGACGCGCGAGGGCGCGTCGCTCGCGACCTACGGGCTGAACAGCGGGCCGCTGGGCTACAAGCCGCTGCGCGAGTTCCTCTCGGCCAAGCTCAAGGACCATGCCGCCATCGAGTGCGCCCCGGATGAGATCCTGATCACCTCGGGCTCGATGCAGGGCCTCGACCTGATCAACAGCCTGCTGGTGACCAGGGGCGACACCGTCATCATCGAGCAGGAGACCTATGGCGGCGCGCTGACCAAGCTGAACAAGCTCGGCGCCAATGTGGTCGGCATCCCGCTCGACGGCGAGGGCCTGCGGCTCGACGTGCTGAAGCAGAAGCTCGAGGAGCTGAAGCAGAAGGGCATCACGCCCAAATACATCTACACGATCCCGACGGTGCAGAACCCGACCGGTGCCATCATGGGCGAGGCGCGTCGCGCCGAGCTGCTGAAGATCGCCGCCGAGTACGGCGTCATGATCTTCGAGGACGAGTGCTATTCCGACCTGATCTGGAGCGGCAAGCGGCCGCCTTCGCTCTACGCCATGGCCAAGGGCGAAGGCGTCATCTTCATCGGCTCCTTCTCCAAGTCGATCGCCCCGGCGCTGCGGGTCGGCTACATCGTGGCCAAGTGGGACATCCTCGGCCGCATCCTCGGCCTCAAGCAGGATGCAGGTTCGGGCGCGCTCGAGCAGATGGTCCTGGCGGAGTTCTGCACGCAGCATTTCGCGAACCATGTGCCGAAGCTCAACAAGACCCTGGCGGCCAAGCTGCAGGTCCTGCGCGAGGCGCTGGCCGAACAGTTCGGCACCGCCGCCGAGTTCGGCGATCCCGAGGGCGGCATCTATCTCTGGATCAAGCTGCCCGACCAGGTCGACACGACGAAGCTCGCCCAGGCCGCCCTCGCCGCCGGCGTCTCGCTCAATCCCGGTCCGGAATGGTCGACCAACAAGGAATATGCCCGCTCGCGCCTGCGGCTCTGCTTCGCCAATCCCGAGCCCGAGACGATCCGCAAGGGCGTCGAGGTCCTGGCCGAAGTCTGCCGCCGCGAATTCGGCGTGCCGCTCCGCTCGGCCAACGTCGAGAAGAAGTAGGCCAACGTTCAAAGGAAAAGGCCCGGCGGATCACTCCGCCAGGCCTTTTCCTTTTCTCAAGAGCGCGACGCTCACATCTCCTGCGGCACCATCACCATCCACGACACGCCGAACTTGTCGGCGACGCAGCCGAAACGCGGGGAGAAGAACGTCTTGCCGATCGGCATCTGGATCTGGCCCTCCCTGGCCAGCGCCTCGAAGGCCCTGTCGGCCTCCGCTTCGGTCGCGACATCGAGGGCAAGGGAAAAACCCTGAAAGTTCGTCCTGCCGTCGTTCGCCATGCCGTCGGAGCACATGATCATCGCCTGGCCGATCCGCAGGCTGGCATGCATCACCGCCTCGGGATTCACCTTCATATGCTCCATGGCGCCCGCGTCGGGATTCTCCTTGAAGCGCATCATCATCTCGACCTTGGCGCCGAGCCTCTCCTGGTAGAAGGCGAGCGCCTCCTCGCAACGGCCGTTGAAGAACAGATAGGGCTGAACCGCCATTTCATCCTCCTGGGTTACAGGCTCTTCTCGAACTCGGTATCGATCTGGATCTGGATGGGGTCGATGAACAGCGGCGGCAGCCCGTAGTCCTGCGGGTTGATCGTCGCAACGGCATGGACGCCGATCCGCGGCTTGCCCTCGAAGCCCTTGCCCGCGCCGCCCAGCTCGACGTCAAAGGTGACGAGCCTGGTCTTGCCCATCAGCGTGAACTGCCCCTCGACCCTGCCGCGCGTCTTGTCGACCGGCTTGAAAGAAGTCGAGACGAAAGTGGCTTCGGGGAAGGCCCTGGACTTCAGGAAACTGTCGCCCGCCAGCTCCTCGGCAAAGCCCTTCACGTTGGTCGTGATGGAGGCCGTCTCGACCGAGGCGGAGAGCTTCGACTTCTCGATCGCCGCCGGATCCCAGGTGAGCGAGCCCTTCGCGCGATCGAAGCGGAACACGCTCTGCGAATAGCCGATATGGGAAACGCGGACGATCACCGCGGAGTGCTGCTCGTCGAGCGTGTAGGTTCCGGCCGTCGCCAGCGCGATGTCGCGCACCCCGGCGAAGACTCCCGGCGGCAGGGTTCCCGGCGCCGGCGCCTGGGCCAGCGCGGCCGTCGTGCCCATCGCCAGAACGACCGCGAGCGCGCGCAGCATGCGGTTCATCCGACCCTCCTCGACAAGTGTGACTTCACTTCTCGACGACGGTCTTCAGCTTTGCCAATCCTGCCGCGAAATCCCGGCCGATCATGTCGTCCATGTCCATGAAGGTGCCGATCAGCTTGGTCATGAAGGGACTGGGACCGTACATCGCCCAGGTGACAATCGTCTGACCGCCCTTCGGTTCCACGGTCAGCTCGGCCATGTTGTGACCTTCGAAGGGCTTCAGGAAGTCAAGCTTGATCACCACCCTGTGCGGCGGCGTCGAATCGACGATCTCCATGCGGCCCTTGCCGACATTGTCGTTGCCGTCCCATTCGTAGACCGCGCCCTTGCCGCTTTCGGCGCCGCTGTAGGCGCGCTTCATCGCCGGGTCGCGGCCCTCGTAGGGCGACCACGCGGTCCAGCGCTTCAGTCCGTCGATGTAGGGAAAGATCTTCTCGGCCGGCGCGTTCATCGCCGTCGACCGCTCGACCCGAAACGAGTCGGGCCGCGTCGCGGCATAGACCAGAATCGCCGCAATGGTCGCCAGGAGGACGGCACCGACGATCGTCAGAATCTTCCGCATTCGGCTCTCACGTCTAGTTAGTTAACCATTGAGTTAACCCTAGGCCGGCGCGGCTGCAATCGTCAATCCACGGCGCTTCGGCCACCCCCTCAGGCCAGCGCGAAGCCCTCGTAGCCGTTGGCCACGACCTTCTCGCAGGCCTGGATGTAGGCCGGCAGGCCGCCGATATAGGGCATGAACACACGCGGCTTGCCCGGGATGTTGGCGCCGACATACCAGGAGCTGCAGGTCGAGCGCAGGGTGATGTTGGACACGTCGCCGACATGACCGACCCATTCCTCCTGCGCCTCCGGCACCGGCTCGATCACCGTCTTGCCTTTGGCGCGCAGCGCCTCGAGGCAGTCGGCGATGAAATCGACATGCTGCTCGATCGAAGGGAGCATGTTGGTCAGCACCGAGGGGCTGCCCGGGCCGGTGATCATGAACAGGTTGGGAAAGCCCACGACGGTCAGGCCGAGATAGGTCTTCGGCCCCTCGTTCCAGCGCTCCTTCAGGGTGACGCCGTCCCGACCGCGGATATCGACCTTGAGCAGGGCACCGGTCATGGCGTCGAAGCCGGTCGCCAGGACCAGGCAGTCGAAGGTGAAGTCTTCTCCCTTGGCGCGCAGACCGGTCGGCGTGATGCGCTCGATCGGCTCGTCGCTGATGTCGACCAGGGTCACGTTCGGCCGGTTGAAGGTCGCCCAGTAGCCGGTGTCGACGCACAGTCGCTTGCAGCCGATGATGTTCTTCGGCACCAGCGCCGCCGCCGTCTTCGGGTCCTTCACGACCTCGCCGATCTTGGCCCGCACGAAGTCGGCCGCGACCTTGTTGGACTCGTCGTTCAGCAGCAGGTCGGAGAAGGACGCCATGAAGCCCAGCCCGCCATAGTCCCAGCGCGCCTGGAACTGGCGATTGCGCTCCTCCTCCGGCGTCTCGGCGGCCGAAGCGGGATTGATGGTGAAGTCGATGCCGGCCGGCTTGCTCTTGGCCCGCTTGCGCATCTCGGGATAGCTCGCCTTGACCTGCCGCACATAGTCGGGGTCGAGCGGCTTGTTGTGCGCCGGCACCGTGTAGTTGGCGGTGCGCTGGAAGACGATGAGGTGCCTGGCCTGCTCGGCGATCACCGGGATCGACTGGATGGCCGAGGAGCCGGTACCGATGACGCCCACGGTCCTGCCGGTGAAGTCGACGCCCTCATGCGGCCAGTTGCCGGTATGATAGGTCGGGCCCTTGAAATCCTCGAGGCCGGGAATCTTCGGCGTGTTGGGCGAGGACAGACAGCCCATCGCGGTGATCACGAAGCGGGCCGTGACCTTGTCGCCCGCGCCGCCCCCGACCTTCTCGGTCTCGACCCGCCACAGGTTGGCGGCCTCGTCGAAGACGGCCTTGCCCACCCGCGTCTCGAAGCGGATGTCGCGGCGCAGGTCGTAGCGGTCGGCGACATGGTTGGCGTAGCGCAAGAGCTCGGGCTGGGTGGCGTAGCGCTCGCTCCATTCCCATTCCTGCTCCAGTTTGGGATCGAACTGGTATGAATACTGGACGCTCTCGACGTCGCAGCGCGCGCCGGGATAGCGGTTCCAGTACCAGGTGCCGCCCACGCCCTTGCCGGACTCGAACACGCGCGCCGTAAAGCCCTTCTGGCGAAGCTTGTGCAGCATGTACATGCCGCCAAAACCTGCGCCGATGATCACCGCATCGAAATCGATCGACATGCGTCCTCCAGAATTGCGGAAGCGAGTAGAATGACCCTGGCAAAATTAGTGCGGGAGAGCAGGTGACCGCGCAAGCCTTCCCATGGCACCTCTTCTCGCGGAGAAGAATGGAAATGGCTGAAGTCGACTATCCGGCGAGCTGGTATGCCGCTACGCGAGACGTGGACGAGTCGCGCCCGCCGCTCGCCACCCAGGAGGAGGCCGACGTCGCCGTCGTCGGCGGCGGGTTTGCGGGCCTGCACACGGCACGGCTGTTGGCGCAGCAGGGAAAGCGGGTGGTGCTGCTGGAGCGGAGGCGCATCGGCTGGGGCGCGTCGGGCCGCAACGGCGGCTTCGTCGGGCCGGGCTACGCCCAGCGCTCCGGCGCCTTGATCGACCAGCTGGGTCTCGATCACGCCCGCCAGCTCTATGCCCAGTCCCAGCGCGGCGTGGCGATCGTCCGCGATGCCATCTCCGAATTGGGACGACCCGATATCCTGATGGGCAGCGCCAAGCTCAGCGTCTCGCGCACCGACCAGGGCGCCGGGTTTGCCGACCGCACGCGCAGGCTCGCGGATCAGCTCGGCGCCTCCTTCGAGCCGTGGGAGACCTCGCGCGTGCGCGCCGTGCTCGCGACGGCGCGCTACCATCAGGCGATCCACGATCCGACCTCGTTCCATATCCATCCGCTGAACTTCGCGCTGGCATTGGCGAACGACATCGAACGGCTGGGCAGTGCGGTTCACGAAACGACCGAGGCCATCGAGGTGACGCGCGACGGCAGCTTCTGGCGGGTGCGCGCCGCGCACGGCGCCCTCAAGGCGCCGCATGTCGTGCTGGCCGGCAATGCCGATCTCGGCGCCGTGCAGCCACGCCTCGCGCGGGCCGTGTTGCCGGTCGCGACCTACGTCGCCGTCACGGAGAAGCTCGGTGCCCGCCTCGGCGAAGCGATCCGCTGGACGGGCGCGATCTCCGACACGCGCCGCGCCGGCGACTATTACCGCGTCATCGACGGCGACCGGCTTCTATGGGGCGGCCGCATCACCACCGACACGACCGAGCCGCGGCGGCTGCGCGAGATGATGCGGGGCGACATGCTCTCGGCCTATCCGCAGCTCGGCGAGGTGGCGATCGCCTCTGCGTGGCCCGGCATCATGGGGTATGCGCCGCACAAGATGCCCCAGGTCGGCGAGGTCGAGCCCGGCCTCTGGGTCTGCTCGGCGTTCGGCGGCCACGGCGTCGCCCAGACGGCCGCCGGCGCCGATGCGGTCGCGGCCGGCATCCTGGGCGATCCCTCGCGCGCTCGTCTGTTCGCGCCGTTCGGCACCGGCTGTGCCGGGGGCGCCGCCGGACGTGCGGCGACGCAGCTTGCCTACTGGGGCCTCCAGATGCGTGACTGGTGGGACGAAAAGCGCCAGGCCCAGAACGCGGAGACGTTGCGGACATGACGATCCAAAGGATGGGCGACTCACCCCGCCGGCGCGAGGACGCGCGCTTCGTCACCGGCCAGGGCGCCTATCTTGACGACCTGAAGTTCGGGCGGCTGGCCCATGCCGTCGTCCTGCGCTCGCCACACGCCCACGCGCTCGTTCGGTCGATCGACGCCACCGCGGCCCGGGCGGCGCCCGGCGTCCTCGCCGTCCTCACCGCCGCCGAGGCCACCGCCGACGGGCTGAAACCGCTTCGCCCCTATGCCGAGGCGAACGTGCAGACCGGCGAGCCCTTCGCCTTCGCAGCCCAGCCGCTGCTGGCCACGGACAAGGTTCGTTTCGCCGGCGAGCCCGTGGCGATGATCGTCGCCGAGACGCACGCGCAGGCGCTGGATGCGGCCGAGCAGGTCGTCGTCGATTACCAGGTGCTGCCAGCCGTGACCTCGGCCGGGGCCGCCCGCGCAACCGGCGCACCACAGCTCTCCGAGGAGATCCCGGGCAATACCTGCCTCGACTGGCGGACCGGCGACACGGCGGGCGCCGAGGCCGCCTTCGCCGCGGCGGCGCATGTCGTGTCGCTCGATCTCGACAACCATCGCATCGTGATGAACCCGATGGAGCCGCGGGGCGGCGTGGGCACGTTCGATCCCGTGACCGGCCGCTATACGCTCCACGTCTCCAGCCAGAACATCCACATCAACCGCAACCACGTGGCGCGCGCGCTCAGCGCCGAGCCAAAGGACGTGCGGTTCGTGGCGCCTGACGTGGGCGGCGGCTTCGGCGCCAAGAACTTCGCCTATGTCGAGCACGCGCTGATCCTGTGGGCCGCCCGCAAGGTCGGCCGGCCAGTCAAGTGGATCGCGAGCCGAAGCGAGGTGTTCCTGTCCGATCATGCCGCGCGCGACATGCGGGCCGAAGCATCGCTGGCGCTCGACGCGCAGGGCAAATTCCTCGCCCTCAGGATCGCCAGCGTCGCCAATCTCGGCGCCTACATGGCCGGCGCCGGCGGCGGCGTGCAGACCTTCCAGTACATCCACCTGCAGGGCTCGGTGTACCGCATCCCGTCGATCGCGCTGCATGTCGTGGCCGTCGTCACCAACACTGCGCCAATCGGCGTGACCCGCGGACCGGGCTTCGCCGAGGCGATCAACATCGTCGAGCGGCTGATCGATGCGGCGGCGCGCCAGACAGGCTTCGATCGCGCCGACCTCAGGCGCTGGAACATGGTGCCGCCCGAGGCGATGCCGATGACCAATGCCTTCGGCTTCGAGGTCGACAGCGGCCACTTCGCCCAATCGCTCGACCAGGCGCTGGGTCGCGCCGACCGCGCGGGCTTCGAGGCCCGGCGGCGCGACAGCGCGCAGCGCGGACGGCTGCGCGGGCTGGGCTTCGCCTATCACATCAAGGCGACCGGCGGGCCGCCTGACGAGAATGTCGACGTGCGCTTCGAGGCCGACGGCACGATCTCGCTGATCACCGGCACGCAGCATATCGGCCAGGGCCACGAGACCACCTTCCCGCAGATCCTCGCCCACCGGCTGGGCGTGCCCAACGCGCGCATCCGCCTCGTCCAGGGCGACACCGACACGATCCCGTTCGGCGGCGGCCATGGCAGCTCGCGCGCGACCTACATGGGCGGTACGGCGATCTGGCGGGCCTCGGACGAGATCATCGCCAAGAGCACGGTGCTGGCGGCGGATGCGCTGGAAGCCTCGGAAGCCGACATCCGCTTCAAGGATGGTCGCTTCGTCGTTTCCGGCACGGACCGCGCGATCGGCCTGCTCGAAGTCGCCGCGCTGGGCCGGGACAGAGGCGCACCGCTCGACACGTTCCACGCCTGGAAGCGCGAGCACATGACCTTTCCCAACGGCGCGCACGTCGTCGAAGTCGAGATCGACCGCGACACCGGCCGAGTAGACCTGGCGCGCTACACGGCGGTCGACGATTACGGCGTGCTGGTCAATCCTATGGTCGCCACCGGCCAAGCACACGGCGCCATGGCCCAGGGCGCGGGCCAGGCGCTTCTGGAGCATGCGACCTACGATCCGGCGTCGGGGCAGATGGTGGCGGCGTCCTTCATGGACTATGCCCTGCCGCGCGCCGACGACCTGCCGTCGTTCGACCTCGGCTTCAATCCCACCCGCTGCACGACCAATCCGCTGGGGGTGAAGGGCTGCGGCGAGGCCGGCGCCATCGCGGCCTTCCCCGCCATCGCCAACGCCATCCTTGACGCGCTGGCGCCGCTCGGCGTGAAAGGCTTCGATGGACCCGCGACTCCCGCGCGGATCTGGCAGGCGATCCAGGAGGCAAGATGAAGCGCGAAGCACCCGCGGCGGCCCGCAACCGGCAACCCATTCTCGACGTGCTGCAGCCGCGCCTGCCCGAGAGGGGTCTCGTTCTGGAGATCGCCAGCGGCACCGGCGAGCACGTCGTGCATTACGCCGCCGCCCGGCCCGGGCTCACCTTTCAGCCGAGCGACCCCGATGCCGATGCCCGCGCCAGCATCGACGACTGGGTGCGGACCCTGGGCCTCGACAACGTGCGTCCGGCCCTCGAGATCGACGTCACCCGGGCGACATGGCCGGTCGAGCGGGCGGACGCCGTGCTCTGCTGCAACATGATCCACATCGCGCCGTGGGAGGCTGCCGTCGGGCTGGTGACCGGCGCGGCGCGCCTGCTGCCCCCGGGCGGGCTGCTCTTCACCTACGGCCCCTACCGACGGGGCGGCCGGCACACCGCGCCCAGCAACGAGGCGTTCGACGCCGACCTCAAACGGCGCAATCCCGCATGGGGCGTGCGCGACCTGGAGGCCGTCACCGAACTCGCCCTCGGGCAGGGCTTTGGGAAGCCGGACATCGTCGAAATGCCGGCGAACAATCTGTCGCTCTTGTTCAAGCGGCTGTGAAGCTGCTGGGCGGTGGCAATCGTGCAGGGGATGCGCTAACGCTTCAGCCGGCCTCGCGGGGAGCATCGTCGGAAACATGTCGAATCGTAACGATGAAGCCGTAGTTCTTGCAGTCATGAGACCGTTTCGGGCGCTGGCGCCCTTTCTGGCTGCGGCCGCACTGGCCGCGCTGGTGACCGGCTGCAAGCAGGAGAACAAGTTCCAGCCCCCGCCGCCCGCCGAGGTCAATGTCGGCGTGCCCGTCAAACAGGACGTGGCCCCATTCGAGGTGCTCACCGGCAACACCGTGGCCTTCGCGACCGTCGATCTGGTCGCCCGCGTCGAGGGCTTCCTGGTCTCCCAGGACTATGTCGACGGCTCCGAAAAGAAGAAGGGCGACAAGCTCTTCGGCGTCGAGCAGACGATGTACAAGGCCCAGCTCAAGGAGGCCGAGGCCCAGCTCGACGGCGCCAAGGCCTCGCTGGCCCAGGCCGAGGCCGAGTTCACCCGCCAGGAGACGCTGCTGCGCCAGAACGTCTCGGCGCAGGCCACCTTCGACACAGCCAAGGCCAAACGCGACAATGCGCGGGCCACGGTCGAGAATTCCGAAGGCAACCTCACGGTCGCCCAGACGAACCTGGGCTACACCACGGTCCTCGCGCCCTTCGACGGCATCGTCAGCAAGCATCTCGTCTCGGTCGGCGAACTGGTCGGCGCGTCGACGGCCACCAAGCTCGCCACGATCGTCCAGCTCGACCCGATCTACGTCACGTTCAACATGAGCGAGCAGGACATTCTGCAGATTCGCCAGAACCTGAAGAACCGCCGGCTCGACGTCGACGAACTCAGCAAGGTTCCGCTGGAAATCGGCCTGATGAACGAGGACGGCTTTCCCCACAAGGGCTTCCTCAACTACGTGTCGCCGGAGCTCGACGCGACGACCGGTACGATCCTGGTCCGCGGACTCTTCAGCAATCCGACGCGCGCCCTCATTCCGGGCTTCTTCGTGCGCGTGAAGGTGCCTCAAGGGCTGGGCGCCACGGCCTCGCTGCTGGTGCCCAATCGCGTGATCGGCGAGGACCAGGCCGGCAAGTACCTGCTGACGGTCAACAAGGACAATGTCGTGGTCCAGACCCGGATCACCACGGGACAGCTCCTCGCCAACGGCCTGCGCGTGATCCCGACGGGCCTGAAGCCGGACGACCAGGTCGTGCTCAGCACCAACGGCGCGGCAATCCCCGGCGCCAAGGTGGTTCCCAAGGTGACGACAATTCCCGTTGCGACCGACGGCACTCCCGCCGCTCCCAAGTGACCGGCCGGGGAACGCAGCCATGATCTCCGCCTTCTTCATCAACCGGCCGGTCCTGGCCAACGTCCTCGCCATCATCATCGTGCTGATCGGCGGCGTGGCGCTGGCGACCCTGCCGGTCGCGCAATATCCCAACGTCGTGCCGCCCACGGTCCAGGTCACCACGACCTACCCGGGCGCCAGCGCCGCTGTCGTCGTCAACGATGTCGCCCTGCCCGTCGAGCTGCAGGTCAACGGCGTCGAGAAGATGATCTACATGCAGTCCTACAGCACGGACTCCGGCACCTACACGCTCACGGTGACCTTCGAGATCGGCACCGATCTCAATTTCGCGCAGGTGCTGGTGCAGAATCAGGTCAGTGCGGCGCTGGCCTCGCTGCCCATGCCGGTGCAGGCGCAGGGCCTCGTCGTCCAGAAGAAGTCGACGTCGATCCTGCAGATCGTATCGCTGACGTCCCCCGACCAGCGTTACGACAGCCTCTATCTCAGCAACTACGCCACCATCAATCTCGTCAACGAACTCGCGCGCCTGCCCGGCGTCGGCAACGTCAACGTGCTGGGCGTCGGCCAGTATTCGATGCGCGTCTGGCTCGACCCGCAGAAGCTCTACACGTTCGGCCTCAACCCGTCGGACGTGAGCAAGGTCATCCAGCAGCAGAGCCAGGACGTGACGGCGGGCCAGGTCGGCCAGCCGCCGGCGCCCAAGGGGCTGGATTTCCAGTACACGATCGACGTCGTAGGCCGCCTCAGCACGCCCGAGGAATTCGGCAACATCATCGTCAAGGCCGAGCAGGGCAACGGCGGCAAGATCGTAAGGGTGCGCGACATCGCCCGTGTCGAACTGGGCGCCCAGACCTACTCCACGACGTCGCACATCAACGGCAAACCCAATTCGGGCCTCGCGATCTATCAGCTGCCCGACGCCAATGCGCTCGACGTCGCCAAGGCCGTGAAGGCCAAGATGGCGGAGTTGGCCAAGGCCTTTCCGCCCGGCCTCGCCTACGAGGTGCCGTTCGACACCACCCGCTTCGTGACGGCTTCGATCCACGAGGTCTTCATGACCCTGATCGAGGCCGGCATCCTGGTGCTGATCGTGATCGTGATCTTCCTGCAGGACTGGCGTGCGATGCTGGTGCCCGCGACCACGATCCCCGTCACGATCATCGGCGCCTTCGCCGCGATGGCCGCCCTCGGCTTCACCATCAACACCACGACCATGTTCGGCATCGTGCTGGCGATCGGCATCGTGGTCGACGACGCGATCGTGATCGTCGAGGGCGTGGCCCACCATATCGAGCGCGGGATGACGCCGCACGACGCGTCGATCAAGGCCATGGACGAGCTGCTCGGACCGGTCATCGGCATCACCCTGGTGCTGATGTCGGTGTTCCTGCCAGCCGCCTTCCTGCCCGGCCTGACCGGCCAGATGTTCGCCCAGTTCGCCCTCGTCATCGCCGCGACGGCCCTGATCAGCGCCATCAATGCCGCCACCCTGAAGCCCACCCAGTGCGCGATGTGGCTGCGGCCCGCGACGCCGCCGGAGAAGCGCAACATCTTCTTCCGCGGCTTCAACAAGGTCTACGGCAAGGTCGAGGATGCCTATGCCGGGCTGGTCGGCTTCATGGTCCACCGGGCCGGGCTGATGGTGCTTCTGGCGCTCGTGGCGGCCGGGATCGGCGGCTGGGGCGTCGCCCGCCTGCCGACCGCATTCATTCCCAACGAGGACCAGGGTTACCTGATGATCGCCGTGCAGCTGCCGGACGGCGCCTCGCTCGAGCGCACCGGCGCCACGCTGAATCAGGTCGCCGAGATCGCCATGGCGGCGCCGGGCGTCGAGAACGTGGTCGCGCTGGGCGGCATGTCGATCCTTGACAGCAACTCCTCCCTGGCCAACGCCGCCGTGTCCTATGTCATCCTCAAGGACTGGGACGTGCGCCTGAAGGCGGAGGGACAGGACCTGCGCTCGATCGTGCTCGGCCTGATGGAGAAGCTGAAGGTCCTGCAGGACGGCCGCGCCGTCGTCATCGTGCCGCCCGCCATCCAGGGCATCGGCAATGCCGGCGGCTTCCAGATGCAGATCGAGCAGAAGGACGGCAGCTTCGACTACGCCAAGCTGCAGGCCATCACCGACACGATGGTCCGGAACGCCAGCACGCAGTCGGCGCTCAGCAACGTCGTGACCACGTTCCGCTCCGGCGCACCGCATGTCCGCATCGAGGTCGACCGCGTCAAGGCCGAGTCGCTCCGGGTTCCGGTCGGCGATGTCTTCACGACCCTGTCGAGCTACATGGGCTCGGCCTTCGTCAACCGCTTCAACAAGTTCGGCCTCAGCCTGCAGGTCTACATCCAGGCCGACTCGCAGTACCGCACGCGGCCGGAGGACATCCTGAAGCTGCAGGTGAAGAACCTCGACGGCCAGATGGTGCCGATCGGCGCCATCGCCGAGCTCAAGCCGGCGCTCGGCCCGCCGCTGATCAGCCTTTACAACCTCTACCCGTCCGCCGCGATCATCGGCTCCCCCGCGACCGGTTTCAGCTCGGGCGAGGGCATCGAGCTGATGGACCAGATTGCCAAGGCGATCCTTCCGCCCGGCACCGGGTACGAATGGACCAGCATGGCCTACCAGGAGAACATCGTCGGCAACCAGCTGATGTATGTCTTCGCGCTCGCCATCCTGCTGGTCTATCTCTGTCTCGCCGGCCAGTACGAGAGCTGGATCGCGCCCCTCGGCGTCATCCTCGCGGTGCCGCTGGCACTGAGCGGTCCGGCGATCGCGCTGACTGCGGTCGGCCTCGCCAACAACATCTACACCCAGATCGGCCTGATGCTGCTGATCGCGCTGGGCGCCAAGAACGCCATCCTGATCGTCGAGGTGGCGCGCGAACGCCGGGCCGAGGGCAAGGAGATCATCGAGTCGGCGATCGACGCCGCCCGCACGCGGTTCCGTCCCATCCTGATGACCTCGTTCGCCTTCATCCTGGGCGTCGTGCCCCTGGTGACCGCAACGGGCGCGGGCGCCAACTCGCGCATCTCGCTGGGCCTCTGCGTGTTCAGCGGCATGATCGCCTCGACCTGCCTGGCGGT
>JBILYJ010000046.1:0-18848 GCA_044377795.1 Reyranella sp.
CGGCCACCGTCTCGTCGATGTAGCGGGTCTGGTAGGCCCAGCCGGTGGGATCGTCGCCCTGCTTGGTGGCCAGCACGCCGAACATGACCGGGCGCCGGTAGGCGAGCGCCAGCTCGCGCAGCCGCGCGAGGAAGGCACGGTGGGCCGGGCCGCTCGCCACGTCGGGTCCAACCTGGAAGATGCCGGCATCGAGCTCCGCCATGGCCGCCACGATGCGGTCGATCTCCTCCCACTCGGCGATCCGGCTGGCGACCGGCGTGTTGTCCGGCGTCACGTGCGTGGAGGCGCGCGAGCTGGAAAAGCCCATGGCCCCGGCCCGCAGCGCCTCCTTCACGAGGTCGGCCATGCGGACCATCTCGTCCTCGGTCGCCTTCTCGGTGAAGGCCCGCTTGCCCATCGCGTACATGCGCAGCGCCGAATGCCCGATATACATGCCGTAGTTGATGGCCTTGGGCAGGCGCTCCACGGTGGCGAGATATTCAGGGAAGGTTTCCCAGGTCCAGTCGATGCCGGCGGCCATCGCTTCGGTCGGGATGTCCTCGACCGCCGAGAGGCAGCGCGCATAGAGGTCGCGATCCTCGGGCTTACAGGGCGCCAGCGCGAAGCCGCAATTGCTCATCACCACCGACGTGACGCCGTGCCAGCAGGAACAGCTGCCCAGCGGATCCCAGGCGACCTGGGCATCCATGTGAGTGTGGCCGTCGATGAAGCCCGGCGAGACGATCAGACCGTCGGCGTCGATGGTGCGCGAAGCCGCGGAGGTGATGCGCCCGACCTCGGCGATCATTCCATCCTTGATGCCGACATCGGCGGTGACGCGCGCGGCACCGGAGCCGTCGACGACCGTGCCGCCGCGAATGACGAGATCGTAGGCCATCAGGAGCCCTCCCTGTGCTGAGCGATTCCGACGATGGAGGCAATTGCGGCTGCAACGTCCGGCATACGAAACCTCCCCTGCTGCTTTGGCCGACGATTGCAGTCTTCGCTGCTTCCGGCAAGCGGACGGACACAACCGTCCGTAACCGTGCTAGCGTGGCCGCAATAAACGGGGAAACGCCAAGTGTACGACTACATCATCGTCGGCGGCGGGTCGGCAGGCTCGGTCATGGCCAACAGGCTATCCGCCCGCAGCGCCACCAAGGTGCTGCTCTGCGAAGCCGGTCCGGACACGCCGCCCGGCCGGGAGCCCAAGGAAATCGCCGACAGTTATTCCGGCACGGCCTACTTCGATCCGCGTTTCCACTGGACCGACCTCAAGGTCCATACCCAGGTCGTCAGCCACAACAACCCGCAGGAAGACCGTCCGCCGCTGCGCAAGTACGAGCAGGCGCGCGTGCTGGGCGGCGGCTCGTCGATCAACGGCCAGATGGCGAACCGTGGGGCGCCGACCGACTACGCTGAATGGGAAAATCGCGGCGCCGCGGGCTGGGGCTGGAACGACGTGCTGCCCTACTTCAAGAAAGTCGAACGCGACCTCGATTTCGACGGACCGCTGCACGGCAAGGACGGCCGCATCCCCGTGCGCCGCATCCCGCGCGACAAATGGGCGGGCCACGCCCAGGCGGTCGGCCGCGCCTTCGAGGAGAAGGGCTTCAAGTACCTGCCCGACCAGAACGGCGAGTTCGTCGACGGCTATTTCCCGGTCACCCATTCCAATGCCGAGGAGCGGCGTGTCTCGGCCGCGATGGGCTATCTCGATGCCGAGACCCGCAAGCGCTCGAACCTCACGATCTCGACCGACACGCAGGTCACATCGCTGCTGTTCGAGGGCACGCACTGCGTTGGTGTCACGGCCCGCGTCGCCGGCAAGGAGCAGGAATTCCGCGCCCGCGAGGTAGTCCTGTCGAGCGGCGCCATCCATTCGCCGGCGCACCTGATGCGGGCCGGCATCGGTCCGGTCGGGCAACTCGCCGACCTCGGCATTCCGGTCGTGTCCGCCCTGCCCGGCGTCGGCCAGCGGCTGATGGATCATCCCTCGATCGCGTTGTCGTCATTCATCAAACGCAGCGCGCGGCTGCGCGAACATACACGGCGGCACATCCATGTCGGCCTGCGCTATTCGTCGAACCTGCCCGGTGTGCCCAAGGGCGACATGTTCGTGGCCGTGGCGAGCAAGTCGGCGTGGCATGCGGTGGGCGAGCAGATCGCCTCGCTGCTCACCTTCATCAACAAGACCTATTCCGAGACGGGGCAGGTCAAGCTCACCTCGCGGGACTGGCGCAGCGAGCCCCTCGTCGAGTTCAATCTTCTTTCCGACAAGCGCGACCTCGACCGGCTGATGAGCGGCTTCAAGCTGATGGCCGCGGTTCAGATGACCGATGCGCTGCGCAAGGTGACCGATGTCCCCTTCCCGGCCTCCTACAGCGACCGCGTGCGCCAGATCGGTGTCGTCAACGCCAAGAACAGGTGGCTGACCCGGCTGGTCGCGACGATGCTGGACGGGCCGGCGGCGCTCAGACGCTACATGATCGACAACTACGTGGTCGAGGGCTTCACCTTCGACCAGGTGCTGAACGACGACGATGCGCTCGAGGCCTTCGTGCGCAAGGCAGCGATCGGCGTGTGGCACGCCTCCTGCACCTGCCGCATGGGCCGCGACGACGATCCGATGGCCGTGGTCGACACCCAGGGGCGGGTCCGCGGCGTACAGGGGCTGCGCGTGGTCGACGCCTCGATCTTCCCGGTGGTGCCCTGCGCCAACACCAATTTCCCGACCCTGATGACGGCCGAGAAGATCTCGGAAGCCGTCCTCGCCGGACACTGAGGAGCAATTACATGTCAGTCGTGCTGGGCAGCGGCGAGCACCGCTATCGGGTGGTCGAGAACTGGGCGAAGCTTCCCGAAGGCTGGGAGTTCCGCGATGTCGCCGCCGTCGCCTGCGACAGCAAGGACCGCGTCTACGTCTTCAACCGCGGCGAACATCCGATGATGGTGTTCGACAGGGACGGCAACTTCCTGCGCTCGTGGGGCGAAGGCCTGTTCAGCCGGGCCCACGGCATCCACATCGACAGCGACGACAATCTCTATTGCACCGACGACGGCGACCATACGGTCCGCAAGGTCAGCACCGACGGCAAGGTGCTGATGACCATCGGCGTGCCTGACCAGCCCGCCCCCTTCCTGAGTGGCAAGCCCTTCAATCGCTGCACCCACACCGCCCTCTCGCCCAAGGGCGAGATCTACGTCTCGGACGGCTACGGCAACAGCCGCGTTCACAAGTACTCGCCCGACGGCAAACACCTCATGTGCTGGGGCACGACCGGGACCGATCCCGGCGAATTCAACATCCCGCACAATATCGCCGCCGACGAAGACGGCTGGGTCTATGTCGCCGACCGCGAAAACCATCGCGTGCAGGTGTTCGACGGCAACGGCAAGTACGAGGCGCAGTGGAACAACATGCACCGGCCTTGCGCGCTCTACTGCTGCGGTGGGGCGAAGAACCCGACCTTCATCATCGGCGAGCTGGGCCCCGGCATGCCGGTGAACAGCAAGCACACCAATCTCGGCCCGCGCCTGTCGATCGTCGACAGCAAGGGCAAGACCCTGGCCCGTCTCGGCGGACAGGACGGCCCCGGTCATGAGACCGGACGTTTCCTGTCGCCGCACGGGCTGGCGGTCGATTCGCGTGGCGACATCTATGTCGGCGAGGTGAGCTACACCAACTGGCCGAGCACCTTCCCTGCCACCCCCGTGCCGAAATACCTGCGCTCGTTGCAGAAACTCGAGAAAGTCGTCTGAGGAGAATGGTCATGGTTGAACGCGTACTCGTCGTCGGGCCCAAGGACACTCTGTCCATGGTCGACGACCTCGCCCCCAAGGGTTACGAGATCGTCAAGGCGCTGCACAATTCGCCGGAGCAGAAGTCCGCCCTGCCCGGGACCCACTATTTCGTGGGCTTCATCCAGCAATACGTCACCCCGCAGCTCTTCAAGGATGCACCGAACCTCAAGCTCATCCAGATGCTGAGCGCGGGATACGACCGCGCCGATCTCGAGGCTGCGAGGAAGAGCGGCGTGCCGCTCTGCGCCAATGGTGGCGCCAACTCGGTCGCCGTCTCCGAGCATGCGATGCTGCTGATGCTGGCGGTCTCGCGCCGGCTGATCACCCAGCACTCCAACGTCACGGCCGGCCGCTGGCACGGCAACTCGCCGCCGACCGTCCACGAGGTGCGAAACCGCGTGCTGGGCATCATCGGACTCGGCACGATCGGCAAGAAGGTCGCCAAGCTGGCGCTCGCCTTCGGCATGACCGTCCACTACTACGACATCGCCCGCCTCAAGGAAGAGGAAGAAGATGCGCTCGGCGTCCGCTTCCGCCTGCTGCCCGAGATCCTGAAGCACTCGGACATCGTTTCCCTGCACGTGCCGCTGAACGGTTCGACCCGCCACATGCTCGGCAAGGACGAGCTCGCCGCCATGAAGAAGTCGGCGATCATCGTGAACACGTCGCGCGGGCCCGTAATCGACGAGAAGGCGATGATTGCCGCCCTCTCCGCCGGCAACCTGTTCGGCGCCGGCCTCGACGTGTTCGATGAAGAGCCGACACCGCCGGACAATCCCCTCCTGAAGCTCGACAACGTCGTCCTGACCGCGCATCTCGCCGGCCCCACCTTCGAGAGCAACGTCACCCGCCTGCGCAACGGCTTCGACAACGTCCAGCGGGTTGCCCGCGGGGAGCCCGCGCTCTGGGTCGTTCCTGAATTGCTGGAGCCGAAATGAGCCGGATTGCTCGTAGAACACTCCTGGGGGCGGCTCTTGCCGCTCCCTTCATCGCCCGCGAGGGGTTTGCCCAGGGCGACTGGCCCAAGGGTCCGGTCCGCTGGGTCGTGGCCTTCGCGGCCGGCGGTGCCGCCGACACGGTGGCGCGCAACATCGGCGTGCGCGTGGCCGAGATCATCGGCCAGCAGGTGATCATCGACAACAGGACCGGCGGCAATGCCGTCGTCGCGGCCAATGCCGTGCTGCAGGCGCCACGCGACGGCCAGACGTTCCTGGTCGATGCCGCCAACCAGATCACCAACACCTTGCTGATGAAGGACCTGCCGTTCGACTATGCGCAGACCTGGTTGCCGGTCACCCAGCTCGCGAGCTTCCCCCAGGTCGTCGCGGTGAAGCAGGACTTTCCGTCGAAGACCATCCAGGAATACATCGAAGCGGCAAAAGCGAAGCCCGGCACGATCAGCTACGGCACGCCGCCGGCGGCCGGCATGGCTCACATGGCCGGCGAGGAACTGCAGCGCCGGGCCGGCATCAAGCTGATCCACGTCCCCTATCGCGGCGGCGCCGACGCGGCGCGCGACATCGGCGCGGGCGCCGTCGATTCCGTGATCATCACCACCAACTCGATCCGTCCGCCCGTCGCCGCGGGTCGCGCGCGCGTGCTGGCCGTCACCAGCGTCAAGCGCTCCTCTGCCTTTCCCGACGTACCGACGCTCGCCGAGAGCGGTTACCCGGGTTTCGACCTGAACGACTGGAACGGCCTGTTCGCCGCCACCGGCACGCCGCCCGCCCTCGTCGACCGCATGCAGGCCGTGGTGGCCGAGGCGATCAAGGACCCGAAGGTGAAGGAGCGGCTCGACCCGACCGGCGCCGATCTGGTCGCCAACACGCCGGCCCAGTTCAGGACCTGGATCGCCGGCCAGCGCGAGTTGCTCGGCAAGCTGATCGCCGAGGCCGGCATCAAGCTGCAGTAAGATGCGCCGTCAGGCTGTCTGAAGTTTCAGCCGGTAGGTTTCGTCGAACTTCAGGATCGCCGCGAAGGAGATCGCGGCGGCCGCCATGATCATGAAGGCCGGGCTGTAGTCGTTCGCCGTGCGATCGACCAGCCAGGTGGCGACCAGCGGACTAAAGCCACCCAGAACGCCGAGCGTCACGTTGTACCCCAGGGCAATGGCCGTGCAGCGGATCTCCGCGGGCACGGCTTCGACCATCAGCGCAGGCTGGGCGCCGATGAAGGCGCCGACCGACAGCACGAAGCCCAGCTGGCCCAGCAGGATCAGGGTCGGATCCCCGTGGTGCATCAACCAGAAGAACGGCAGCGCGCCCACGAACCCCAGCGCCGTTGCACTCAACATCAGGGGGCGCCGGCCGTAGCGGTCTGACAGCCATCCCATCAGGACCATGACCGGCAGCATCGCGACCATGCTGGCCGAATTGATGCCCAGCGCGGTGGCGGGCGCGATGCCGTCGGCGAGCTGCAGCCAGCTCACGATGTAGACGAACATCAGGTAGAAGCCGACCGAGTTGAATACCGAGAGGGCCGCGAGCCTGCCGAGCAGCGGGCCATGGTTGCGCACCGTGTCGAGGAGCGGCGACCGGCTTGGCGCGGCCTTGCGTGGCGTCTCATGGACGTGGCGCCGCAGCACGACTCCCGCAATGCCGACCAGCAGTCCCAGCAGGAACGGCAGACGCCAGCCCCAGCTCTCCAGCGCCTGCTCGGACATCACCGACGCCAGCAGTGCGCCTGTCGCCGAGCCCAGCAGGATGCCGCCGATGGCGCCACAGCAACCCAGCGCGCCCACCAGACCACGCCGGTTGGGCGGCGACTGCTCGATGATGAAGATGATCGAGGTCGTGTACTCGCCACCGACCGACAGGCCCTGCACCATGCGCAGCAGCGTGAGCAGGATCGGCGCCGCGATCCCCAGGGTCTGATAGTCGGGCAGGACGCCGACCAAGAAGGTCGGAATGGCCATCGCCGCCACCGAAAAGGTCAGCGCCGCACGGCGGCCGAGCCGATCGCCGATCGCCCCGATCACCGCGCCGCCGATCGGCCGCATCAGGAAGCCCACGGCGAAGATCCCGAAGGCCGCCAGGACCTGGGCGACGGGGTCCTCGCTGGGGAAGAAGGCACGACCGATCGCGGCGGCGAAGTAGCCGTAGACCGCGAAATCGTACCATTCCAGCACGTTGCCGATCGCGCCGGCCGCAATGACGCGGCGCGTGTTGCCCTGCTTCATCCCCGCTCCCCCGAGCCTCGGATCAGCCGAACAATCAGCCGTAGACGAACGCCGGATCCTCGAGATCGATGGCCGGAAAGACGTTCTTCTCGTTCCAGTAATCCTGCGTGTGCTGCCACTCCGGCTTGTCGCCGCGCTTGGGCAGCAGATGCATGCCGCGCATCAGGTAGCCCGGATTGAAATTCTCCGGATCGATCCAGGGCAGCAGCTTCATGCCCTTGTCCTCAGGCCGCAGGGCGACCTCGACCTTGCGGGCCTGATGCTTGTCCATGTGGTCCAGCAGGCGGCAGACGAAATCGCCGACCAGGTCGGCGCGCAATGTCCAGCTCGCGCGGAAGTAACCGAACACCCAGACCATGTTGGGCACGCCGGTGAACATCATGCCGCGATAAGTCACGGTGTCCGCGAAATCGACCGGCTTGCCGTCCACCGCGAAGGCGATGTCGCCCATCACCGACAGGTGGAAGCCAGTCGCCGTCACGATGATGTCGGCCTCGAGCACCTTGCCCGACTTGAGCAGGATGCCTTCCGGCACGAAGCGGTCGATCTCGTCGGTCTCGACCGAGGCCTTGCCGGAGCGGACGGCCTTGAAGAGGTCGCCGTCCGGCACGAACGCGATGCGCTGCTGCCACGGCCGGTAGCTCGGCGTGAAATGCGGCTCCATCGGGAAATCCGGTCCGACATGGGCGCGAACGCCGGCCAGCAGCTCGGCTCGTACCTTGTCGGATTCCTCGAAGGCGCGCCGGGTGAACACCGACTGATCGTGCAGGATCTTGCGGCGAACGATCTCGTGGATCCATTCCTCGTCGACCTCGAGCTGGCGTAGCGTCTCGGCCAGCTCGATGGCATTGCGACCCGGGATGAAATAGGTCGGCGTCCGCTGAAGCATCGTCACATGGCCGGCCTTGTCGGCCATCGCCGGGATGACCGTTGCCGCGGTCGCCCCGGAGCCGATCACGACGATCTTCTTGGCCGTGTAATCGAGGTCCTCCGGCCAGGTCTGGGGATGGACGATCCGGCCCTTGAAGGTCTCCGCGCCCTTCCATTCCGGCGTATAGCCGACGGAATGGCGGTAGTAGCCCTGGCACATCCAGAGGAAGTTGGCGGTAAAGCGGACCGCCTCACCCGTATCGGTGCGAACGCCCTCGATGGTCCAGAGATCGTCCTTGCTCGACCAGGTGGCGGAGTCGATGCGGTGCCGGTAGCGGATATGCCGCGCCAGGTCGTTCTCTTCAATGACCTCGCCCATGTAGGTCTTGATCTCGTGCGCGGTGGCGATCGGCTTGCCCTTCCACGGCTTGAAGCGATAGCCGAACGTGTGGAGGTCGCTGTCGGAGCGAATGCCGGGATACTTGTGGGTCAGCCAAGTGCCACCGAAGCTCTCCTGCGTCTCCAGGATCACGAAGCTGCGGTCGGGCATCTGGTGGGTCAGATGATAGGCGCCGCCGATGCCGGAAATGCCGGCGCCGACGATAAGGACATCGAAATGCTCGGTCCTGGTGGCCGCGGGCCGCGCAAGGGTGGTATCCGGCATGGGAAGGCTCTTTCCTCGCTGATAATCTGGCGTCAGTCTTGCTTGAACATGAGCGTCGAAGCCAGCCCCCAAATGCCACGCGTCGAAACCGGCCGGAAACGCCGCGGCGTCCTGTCGGCCCTTGCCGTCGTGGCCGGCCTCGTCGTCGGGATCGGCCTCGCCGAGAGCCTGACCCGCCTGCTCTTCCCCGCCTTCGATCCCTCCGGTCGCTTCGAATTCACCTATCCGGTGGGATCCCTGTTGCTCGGAAAACCCGGCACGGAGGCCCGCCAGATCAAGAATACCGGCGACTATGACGTCCCTGTCCGCATCAATTCACACGGACTGCGCGACGCCAACGACGTGGCGACCGCGGGCTCCGACGACATCCTCGTCGTGGGCGATTCCTTCACCTGGGGCTGGGGCGTCGAAGCCCAGGACCGCTTTTCCGACCAGCTCCAGATCCTCACCGGCCGGCGCACCTTCAACCTCTCCACCCCCACGGACCTGGACGGATACGCGGCCCTCCTCGCCTACGCCAGGTCGCTGGGTTCGAGGGCCGGCCGTGTCGTCATCGCGGTCTGCATGGAGAACGATCTCCACCTGTATGGAGGCGCCCGGCCGGACGAACCGCCACCCAACAGCGACGGCGCACTCAAGGATTGGCTGGCGAGCCATTCGGCCGTCTATCTCCTCGCCGTCACCACTGTCCAGCAGACGCCGTGGCTGCGGGACATCGCCGTGCAGGCCGGCCTGATCGTGCCGAACTTCGAGGGGATTGCGAAGAACGACTACGACCCCACAGTCATCGACTCGTCGGCCGACAGGCTCCGGGACATCGCGGAACGCTATCGCGCGCTCGTCGTGCTCATCCCGTCGCGAGCCCTCTGGGTCGGCAACTCCCGTTCCCGGGCCATCGAGGAGCGCGTTCATACGGCCTTCATCGTCGCCCTCCAGCGCCGCGGCATCGACGTGCTGGACCTGCAGCCGGTCCTGGAGGCACAACTTGCCCCACTCGCCTACCACTTCGCCAATGACGGCCACTGGAACGTCCGCGGTCATGCCCTGGCCGCCCATGCCATCAGCCGGCATCTCGCCCGCTAACGGAAGAACGCCCCATGCACGACAAGGTCGACGTCCTGATCATCGGTTCCGGCGCCTCGGGGGCGGCGGTGGCCTGGAGCCTCGCCGACACCAAGATGCGCATCCTCTGCCTCGAACAGGGCGACTGGGTGAAGCCCACGGACTATCCGACCAACGGACGGGACTGGGAGGCCCGCCTGTTCGGCGACTTCGCGATCAACCCGAACCGCCGGGCTCGCGAGACGGACTATCCGATCAACAACGGCACCTCGCCCATCCAGGTGGTGAACTTCAACGGCGTCGGCGGCAGTACCATCATGTACACGGCGCACTATCCGCGCCTGCATCCGTCGGACTTCAGGGTGAAGACGCTGGACGGCGTGGCCGACGACTGGCCCGTCGACTACCAGACGCTCGAGCCGTTCTTCGCCGAGAACGACCGCATGACGGGCGTCGCCGGCCTCGAAGGCGATCCGGCCTACCCTCATCATGTGCTGCCGATGCCGCCGTTGCCGCTCGGCAAGACCGGCAAGTGCTTCGGCGAGGCGATGAACAAGCTGGGCTGGCACTGGTGGCCCTCGGACTCCGCGATCGCCACGACCGAATATGACGGCCGTGCGCCCTGCATCAATCTCGGCCACTGCACGCCGGGCTGTGCCCAGGGCGCCAAGGCCAGCACCGACGTCACCTACTGGCCGCACGCGATCCGCGCCGGCGTCGAGTTGCGCACCCGCGCACGGGTACGCGAGATCACGGTCGGTCCCGACGGACTCGCGAGCGGCGCGATCTACTACGACGCCGAGGGGAAGGAGCATTTCCAGCCGGCAGAGATGGTGATCGTGGCCTGCAACGGCATCGGCACGCCGCGCCTCATGCTCAATTCGCAATCGGGGAAGTTTCCCAACGGGATCGCCAATTCGAGCGGGCTCGTGGGCAGGAACCTGATGTTCCACCCGTTCGCCCACACCTACGGCTATGTCGATGAGCCGATCGATGGAAACACCGGCGCGCAGCTGTCGCTGTGGAGCCAGGAATTCTACGAGACCGACAGGACCCGCGGCTTCGTGCGCGGCTACACCCTGCAGCTCCATCGCGGCGCCGGCACGATCGTCGACGCGATCGCCAACACCGCGCGCGGCTTCCTGCCATGGGGCGAGGCGCATCACGACGTGTACCGCACCATCTTCAATCGAAAGCTCGGTCTCTCGGCGATCTGCGAGGATCTGCCCGAGGAGCATAACAGGGTGACACTCGATCCGGTGCTGAAGGACAGCAACGGCATTCCCGCGCCGAAGATCGAGTACACGCTGAGCGACAACACGAGGAAGATGATCGCCCACGGCGTCGCCCGCTCGAAGGACATCCTCGAAGCGGCCGGCGCGAAGAACATCGGGGGCGAGGCGCCGATGCTCAATGCCGGCTGGCACCTGATGGGCACGGCCCGCATGGGGACCGACCCCGAGCGGTCGGTGGTCAACGAATGGGGCCGCAGCCACGACGTGAAGAACCTGTTCATCGTCGACGGCAGCATCTGGGTGACCTCGGGCGGCGTGAACCCGACTTCGACCATCCAGGCGCTGGCGCTCTACATCGCCGACAACATAAAGCGGCGTCTTGCCGACGCCACGCTCTTCGACTGAGGCCGACCAACATGACGTACGACACCCTGACCGACGCCGAAATCCGCGACCTGCGCGCGCTGGCCGGCCTGATGATCCCCGCCAGCACGACCTATGGCGTGCCTGGCGCCGATGACGAGCTGATCTTCGCCGATATCGTTAAAAGTCTGGAGCGCGACACCGCCGACGCACAGACCGCTCTCCGGCAGCTCGCCACGCTGTCCGGTGGGGCCTTCGCCGAACTTTCCCCGGAGCGTCGTGCCGAGGTCGCGGCCCGCTTCAAGCAGGAAGGCGGTGCCCCGCTGTTCGCCCTCAATCGCGCGGTGCTGCTGTGCTACTACCGCGACGATCGCGTCATGCGCTCGCTCGGCCAGGAGCCGCGCTCGCCCTTCCCAAAGGGCCATGTCGTGGAACAGGGCGACTGGTCGCTGCTCGATCCCGTGAGGGAGCGTCCGCCGATGTGGCGCCGTGCCTGACGCCGCGGGTCAGCCCTGGCCGCGGGCCTTCATCACGTAGCCCATCGCCCGGAAGCTCGAATCCTTCTGGATCGCCGCGGTAATCCGCGGATCGCCGTGGGGATTGCTGAGGGCGTTGAGGACGTCGGTCTGGGTCTGGCAGGACGCCGCCACATTGGCGGCGAGCGACTGGGCGCTGGTGCTGAAGGCGTCCGCGAGATGGACGTTGGCCGCCAGGCAGTTGTCGCGCGCCTCGTAAGCATCGTTGATGCTCTTCATCAGCTTGGGATCGGACAGGCCGGCGCCGCTCATGGAACTCGCCGCTTCGCAGCCTCCCAGCAGCACCGGAAGAAGCACCATGGCCGCCTGCAGGGATGTCCTCGTCGCCTTCATCCACTCTTCCCGTCTCGTCACGCGGCCCAAGACAATTATGCCGGGCCGGTCCTGTCAAGGCCCGGCCCGGATCGCGCTTCTCGGTCCCGGTCAGTGCCGGCTGATCTCGGCGCGGCCGACGACCATGTGGTGGACTTCGTCCGGGCCGTCGGCGAAGCGCAGATGGCGCTGGTTCACATACATTTCCGACAGCGGCGACCACTGCGAGATGCCGGTGGCGCCGTGGATCTGCATCGCCTGGTCGATGATAACGCAGACCTTCTCCGGCACCATCGCCTTGACCATGCTGATCCAGACTCGGGCCTCGCGATGGCCCAGCACGTCCATCGCCTTGGCCGCCTTGAGGACCATGAGGCGCATCGCCTCGATCTCGATGCGGGCGCGGCTCACCAGTTCGAGGTTCTTGCCGAGCTGGATGAGCTGCTTGCCGAAGGCGGTGCGGGTGGAGCCGCGCTTGACCATCAGGTCGAGCGCCTTCTCGGCCGCACCGATGGAGCGCATGCAGTGATGGATGCGGCCCGGTCCGAGGCGGACCTGGCTGATCTCGAAGCCGCGGCCTTCGCCCAGCAGCATGTTCGCGGCCGGCACCCGGCAGTTGTTGAACTTCAGGTGCATGTGGCCGCGCGGTGCATGGTCATGGCCGAACACGGTCATCGGGCCCAGGATCTCGAGGCCGGGCGTGCCCATCGGCACCAGGATCTGCGACTGCTGGAACTGCGGCGAGGCGTCAGGGCTGGTCTTGCACATGACGATCATGATCTTGCAGCGCGGGTCGCCGGCACCGGAGATGTAGTACTTCTCGCCGTTGATCACCCACTCGTCGCCGACCAGTTCCGCGCGGGTAGCGATGTTCTTGGCGTCCGACGAGGCCACGCCCGGCTCGGTCATGGCGTAGGCCGAACGGATCTCGCCGTTCAGCAGCGGCTTCAGCCACTTCTCTTTCTGCTCGGGCGTACCGACCTTCTCGAGCACTTCCATGTTGCCAGTGTCCGGAGCCGAGCAGTTCAGCGACTCGGACGCCAGCGCATACTTGCCGAGCTCGGCAGCGATGTAGGCGTAGTCCAGGTTGGTCAGGCCGCGGCCGATCTCGGAGTGCGGCAGGAAGAAGTTCCAGAGGCCCGAGGCCTTGGCCTTGTTCTTGGCGCCCTCGAGCAGTTCGAGCTGGCCCGGCGCCCAACTCCAGCGATCCTTGCGGCCCTCGCCCAGACGGAAGAACTCCTCGGTAATGGGCGCAACGTTTTCGTTGATGTGTGCCTTCACGGCATCGAACAGCGGCTGGGCCTCCTTCGACATCGCGAGATTGTTCAGTTCGGCATCGAGATCCGGGCGGACTGCCTTCTTGGTCGCTGCCGCTGCCTTCTGGGTCATCTACGTTTCCTCAGGTCCATGAATACCGGCATCCATCCCTACAGACCTGACATCACGGGTCAATCCCACAGACGCGGGACAAACCGTTCCGCGACGAGGCGGCGTTCGAGGCTGACAGGTAGCGAGTGAAGCCGCCCGACGACGCCCACCCACACTAGAAGAAGGGTTTTCTCGCGTTTGCAGTCTAGTTCTTCGCGGTTTGAAGAGCGTTCGCGAGGGGCTGGCCAGCGTTGTCAGGCGGTTCGGCGGCCTGCCAAAGCCTTCGCGAGGACCGCGCGGAGCACGTCCGGTGCAATCGGCTTGCTGACGTAGCCGTCGCCGCCAGCCGCCAGGAAGCGCTCCTCATCGCCTGCCATCGCGCTGGCCGTCACGAACACGATGGGCACAAGACTCCGTGGCCCTTCAACCTTGCGGATCAGCCGCGTCGCTTCGAGCCCGTCGAGGCGCGGCATCTGCACGTCCATCAGAACGGCGTCGTAGTCGTTGGCCTGCGCGGCGGCCAAGGCTTCGTTGCCGTCATCGACAAGATCGCACGTGTGGCCGTCTCTCGTCAGGAGCGCCTGGAGGAGAATCCGCATCGTCGGGGCATCGTCGGCCACCAGAATGCGCCGCGCTCCCTGCGGGCGATCGGCGGCGGGACCGGCGGCCGCGGGGACGGTGTCGACAACCGGCCGGCAGGGCAGATCGACCGTGAACAGCGAGCCCCGGCCGGGGCTCGATTCGACGGAGATGCTCCCTCCCATCAGCGTGAGCAGCTGGCGACAGATCGGCAGACCGAGCCCCGTGCCACCGAACCGCCGGCCGATGCTCTCGTCAGCCTGCACGAAACTCTCGAAGATCCGTTGCTGCATTTCGGGCGCCATGCCGATGCCGGTATCGGCCACGGTGAGAAGAAGTCGGTGTCCCGCATCGACCGTCCGGGCCTCGACGGATACCCTGCCCTGCGAGCTGAACTTCACGGCGTTGGAGAGCAGATTGAGGAGCACCTGCCGCAAACGACCCTCGTCGCCAAGAATCTGCCGTGGCAGGTCGTCTGCGATCCGCACCTCCAAGGAGTTGCCCCGCTCCTCTGCAGCTGCCGCCACGAGCGGTATCGTCGACTCAACGAGCGCGCGAACCGAGAAAGGAGCCGACGTGACGGCGAGTCGACCTTTCTCCAGCTGCGCGAAATCCAGAATATCGTTGACGATCGTCAGCAGATGACGTGCCGCGTGCTCGGCCGTGTCGAGGTACTCCCGAACGACGGGATCGGTCGTGCCCGGCCGTGCGAGGTCCAGCATACCGAGGACTCCCGCCAGGGGCGTTCTCACTTCATGGCTCATGTTCGCGAGAAACAGCGACTTTGCACGATCGGACGCCGTTGCGGCGTCGCGGGCCAGCGCCAGTTCCGTGACACGCTCCTCGATGTCGGTCGCCATGCGTGAAAGGGCGGTGGCGAGGATTGTCAGTTCACTGTTTCGGCTACTGATCCGGGGCCGCACGGAGTAGTCGCCCTGCCCGATCGCTTCCGCCGCCTGGACGAGTTGGCCCAGCGGGCGGGTCACCTGGCGTTGTGCGACGGCAAAGGCCGCCATGAAGGCCGCGATTGCCAGGCCGGATATGACGATGACCCGCATCATCAACTCGCGTCGAATGTCGTCGATCGCCGCCAACGAGAAGGCAAACCGGGCATGGCCCAGCCTCTGCCCCCCGAACGACAGCAGAACCTCGAACAGTTGCAGGACGGTGCCGTCGGCCTGGGGCAATGACAGCCCCTTGAACGGGACCACAGGCCCCCCGCAGTCCGAGAGCGGCCCGGCCGCCGTTATCACCATACCCCGGCTGTCGCACAGAAGCAGAGCCTCGAAGCTGCCGGCCCGAACGCTTTCCCTTACGGCGTCGGCAACGCTGGCATAGTCTCGTTCGGTCAGCGGCGCTGCGAACATGGAATTGAGCAGCTGGCCGTCGGTGCGCGCACGGGCGTGAAGTTCGACCAGCAGCGCCTCGCGCATCTGGATCGACTGGGTATAGGTCAGGGCGATGGCAGTGCCGGTGATGGCAATCAGACCCAGCGCCAACAGGTGTACCCGGAAGGAGTTGGACCAGCGGCGTGCGCGGACGATTGCCCGCGCGATCCATCCTCTCAGCGGACTCATGGAGCCCCTGTGGGCACCCGCGACATCAACGAAGCTGCTCACGGGTTTCCGCCGTAATCGAGTCGATCGTCTCCAGGTCCCGTTCGGGCACGGGCCGGATGGCTCTCACGCCCGTCAGGGTCGCGAACTCCCGGCCGAGGTCCGTTGCGGGGAATGCCATGAGGGCCGCCTTGAGCGCAGCAGCCCTGTCCGCCGGCATGGCGCGCCCCTGCAGCAGCAGGAAGTTCGGCAGCTTGGCAAACTCATCCATGACCGACAGGCGTTCGGCGATCTCGGGACGGATGGCGCGCAGTTCGCCGGCACTCATCATGGCCAGCGGCGCGCTTCCCGAAGTCAGCACCTGGGCGAGACTGTCCTCGTTACGGGTCCACACCACCTCATAGTCGGCGCCGGCCACCAGTCCACGCTGTCGCAGCCAGTTCTTGCCGATCAGGACCAGCATCGACTGCGGGTTGGACACAGCGAGTGCCTTGCCGCGCAGGGCCTCGCTCGAGGGGGCCGGCGCGGCCTTGAGCGTCACCAGCAGGGCCGGAATGGGGGGATCGAAGCCCGCGATCAACGTCAATCCCGCGTCCAGCTGGGCAATCCGCCCCAGATTGGCGGCCGTCACCACGAGGTCGTATTCGCCGGCCACGGTACGTGCCTGGAAGGTACGGAAATCGGGTGCCGTCACGATCTCGACCGGCATGCCGAGTGCAGCGGAGAGATGATCGCGCAGCGGCCTGTAGTTGGTGAGAAGAACCCGCGCGCTGAGGTTGGGCAGGACACCGATCTGAAACGACTGCGCCCATGCCGCCGGCGCGGACGCGAGAATCGTGACCGAGAGGACCAAGGCCGTGGCGATCGTTCGGATGTTCATTCGATGTCCCTTCTTGAGGCTCGGGCCCCGGCTTGCACTGTCCGTGCCGCGGGGCGAACATGCGTAGAATCGCGGTTTCAGGGCGTTTCCTCCGCCCGTCGTCTTTGCAGAATGCGAATCAGAGCCCCTCGATCCTTGCGACATTTGCAATTTGCAAAGGATCACATCGGACTTGGGGGAACTGCGCGAGCCGGCTTAGCCGAACGCGATGCCCGTCGAGCAGCAACCAAGGCCAGGCTGAAAGGCCGTCCCTCTGGTGCACGGTCGGCCCTGGCGACGCTTGGTGCGGGAGGTAATGGCGGAGGGGATGGGATTCGAACCCACGAATGGGGTTTACCCCCATTAACGGTTTAGCAAACCGCCGCCTTCGGCCACTCGGCCACCCCTCCGCAGCCCGTTCAAGACCCCGGCGACCATAACTCACGACGGATGCCGGGCGGTTCTAGCGGCGGGGGCCCGGAGTGTCAAACGATGTCGTAATTTTGCGAGTATTTACAGGCTCTTGGCGGGCCCGCCTGAAGCATGCGACGCTGCTTCCATGACATCCAGTTCCATCGACATGCTCCAGCGCCTGGTGGCGTTCGACACCACCTCGCGCAACTCCAACCTCGATCTGATCAAGTACATCCAGGGCTACCTGGACGATCATGGCATCCGCAGCACGCTGGTTCCGAACGAGGAAGGCACCAAGGCCAACCTGTTCGCCTCGGTCGGCCCCGAGGCCGAGGGCGGGATCGTCCTGTCGGGCCACACCGACGTCGTACCCGTCGACGGCCAACCCTGGGACACCGACCCGTGGACGCTGACCGAGAAGCCAGACGGCAATCTCTACGGCCGCGGCACCTGCGACATGAAAGGCTTCATCGCCGCCTGCCTCGCCCACGTGCCGGCTCTCAAGAAGGCGAAGCTCAAGGTGCCGATGCATTTCGCCTTCAGCTACGACGAGGAGATCGGTTGCCTCGGCGCGCATTCGCTGGTCGAGAAACTGGTCGGCAATGTGCCGCGCCCGCAGGCTGTGATCGTGGGCGAACCGACCATGATGGGCGTCGTCAACGCGCAGAATGCCGGCGGCGGCATCATCGCCACGTTCACCGGCGTCGAGGCCCACTCCTCAATGACGCATCTCGGCGTCAGCGCCATCCATTTCGCCGGCGACTTCATCCACTGGCTGAACGAGCTGCAGGTCGAACTGGCCGGGCGCAAGCGGACCGACATCGACACCGTGCCCGGCCACACGACCATCAACGTCGGCATCGTGACCGGCGGCACCGCGGGAAACATCCTCGCTCGCGAGTGCACCCTCAACTGGGGCTACCGCACCCTGCCCGGCGACGATCCCTGGGAAGTGCAGCGCCGCGCCGAAGCCTATGTCGCCGAACTGCTGCTGCCGAAGATGAAGGCCAGGCATCCCGACGCCGACATCCAGATGAAGCGCCGCTCCTTCGTGCCCGGCCTGATGCCGCAGGAGAACGAGGAAGCCGCCAAGCTTGCCCTGCAGTGGACCGGCGGCAATCGCACCTATGCCGTGCCCTACGGCACCGAAGCCGGCATCTTTCGCAGCCACGGCATCCCGACCGTGATCTGCGGACCGGGCGACATCTCACAGGCCCATCAGCCCAACGAATTCGTCGCGAAGTCGCAGATGGATGCCTGCGACGCGTTCATTACCAAAATGATCGGCTGGGCGGAGCGCCAGTAGGGTGGCGTGACCCCATCGCCCTCGTGAGACGAGGGCACTTCCCCTTTGCGGAGCCCGCAAAGGGGAAGAGTTTGAGTCACCCTTCGGTGCGGCGCGTCGTCTCGAACAGGAACCAGACGCGCTTCTCGGCCTCGTCGATCCAGTTCTCGATCAGGCTGGCCGTGGCGATGTCGCCATGCTCGTCGCACAGCTCGTGGAGCGTACGCATGTGGACGCAGAGCTGCTTGTTGTCGTCGCGCAGCTCGGCGAGCATGTCGAGTGGCGTGACATAGTCGGCATCGTTGTCGAGGACGCGCTGCAGTCGGGAGATGTGACCGATCGACCGCAGCGTCGTGCCGCCGAGCTTGCGCACGCGCTCGGCGATCACGTCCGTCATGGCGTCGATCTCGGTCGCCTGCTCGTCCAGCAGGAGGTGATAATCTCGGAAGTTCGGGCCCGACATGTGCCAGTGGAAGTTCTTGGTCTTCCAGTAGAGCGCGGCCACGTCGGCCACCAGGATGTTGAGCCCACCACTCAGGTCCCTGGTGGCATTCTCGCCCAGGTCGGTCGGGGTGGCGAGCGCGGCCTTCTTGCGTTCCTTGACGTCCTTGCTCATGGGCTGACTCTCCTGAAAGGGGCTACGTTGAAAATCTAGCGTGACTCGCCAAGTCCGTCAGCCGGCGCAGACCGGCTGCTCGACCCGGAACACCTCGTGCTGCCCGAAGCGCTTCGTGTATGTATCGACAATCGAGGCGACTCTCGATCGAGTAGCCCGCGCATCGCA
>JBILYJ010000416.1:0-4933 GCA_044377795.1 Reyranella sp.
CGCCGGCCGGCGCCTCGCCCGCGACGAGCTCGCCGCCGGAGGTGATGCAGATGTCCCGCAGATCGAGCCCCTCGAACGCCTTCACATAGTCGGGCGTGGCATAAACGACCGGGGCGGCCTGGAGGCTCGACCCGATGCGCTTCTCGGCGCGCTCGAGTTCCAGGGCACCGGTCACGACGCGGCGCAACGCCCGCACCGTCTTCCACTTCTCGCCCAGCGCGGCATCGAACCAGCTCGCCGGGATGGTCGGGTAGAGGCGCAGGTGGACGCTCTCGGCCTTGCCGTCCGGCATGTCGCCGGGCCGGGCGAGCCAGGCCTCTTCCGCCGTGAAGCAGGTGATCGGCGCCAGCCAGGCCGTCAGGAACGAGAAGACCTCGGCCATGACGGTGCGCGCCGCGCGGCGGCGCAGCGTGCCGGCCGCGTCGCAGTAGATCGAGTCCTTGCGGATGTCGAAGTAGAAGGCCGAGAGGTCGACGGCGCAGAAATTGTGCAGCTCCGTCGCGATCGTGTGGAAGTCGTAGTCGTCGACCGCGCGGCGCAGCACCGCGTCCAGCTCGGCCAGGCGATGCAGCACCCAGCGATCCAGCTCGGGCATGTCGGCATGGGCCACCGTCTCGTCCGACGAATAGCCGTCGAGGCTGCCCAGCAGGTAGCGCAGCGTGTTGCGCAGGCGGCGATAGGCTTCGGCCTGGTGCTTCAGGATCTCCGGACCGATGCGCTGATCTTCGGTGTAGTCGGTGCCGACCACCCAGAGGCGCAGGATGTCGGCGCCATACTGGTCGCAGACCGTCTGGGGCGCCGTGATGTTGCCCAGCGACTTCGACATCTTGCGGCCCTGCTCGTCGAGCGTGAAGCCGTGCGTCAGCACGCCGTCATAGGGCGCGCGGCCGCGCGTGCCGCAGCTCTCGAGCAGCGAGGAATGGAACCAGCCGCGATGCTGGTCGGAGCCTTCGAGGTAGAGGTCGGCCGGCCACTTCAGCTGGTCGTTGCCTTCGAGCGTGAAGGCGTGCGTGCAGCCCGAATCGAACCAGACGTCGAGGATGTCCGTCACCTGCTCGAAGTCGGCGGCATCGTACTTGTTGCCGAGGAAGCGCTCGGGCGGGCTCTCGAACCAGGCGTCGGCGCCCTCGGTGCGGAACGCCTCGACGACGCGGCCCATCACCTCGGCGTCGCGCAACGGCTCACCGGTCTTCTTGTCGACGAACACCGCGATCGGCACGCCCCAGGCGCGCTGGCGCGAGACGTTCCAGTCCGGACGCGTCTCGATCATCGAGCGCAGGCGGTTATAGCCGGCGCGCGGCACGAAGCGCGTCGCGTCGATCGCCGCCAGCGCCTTTTCGCGCAGGGTGCCGCCGATCTCGGGGATCGGCTTGTCCATGGCGATGAACCATTGCGGCGCGTTGCGGAAGATGACCGGCGCCTTGGAGCGCCAGGAATGCGGATAGGAATGCGTGATGCGGCCCGAGGCCAGCAGCTTGCCCGCCTCGTCGAGCAGCGCGATGGCGGTGCGGTTGGCGTCGCCCTTCTTGCCCTCCGGCGTATAGACGCGCCTGCCGGCGAACAGCGGCACGTGCGGATAATAAGTGCCGTCCTCGGCCACCGTGTCCGGCACCTCGACGCCATTTGCGGTGCCCAGCTCATAGTCGTCGGCGCCATGACCCGGCGCGATGTGCACGAAGCCCGTGCCGGCATCAGCCGTCACGAAGTCGCCCGGCAGCAGGCGCACGTCGAACTCGAAGCCCTGTCCGCGGAACGGATGGGCGGCGACCAGCCCCTCGAGGTCGTCGGCCGAAACCTCGGCCACGACCTTCGGCGTGAACTTCGTCTCCTCGGCAATCGCATCGACCAGGTCGCGCGCGAGCACCAGTCTCTCGCCCACCTTCGCCTTGCTGCCCTCGGCGACGGCAGCGACTTCGACCAGCGCGTAGGCGATGTCGCGGCCGTAGGCCAGCGCCCGGTTGCCCGGCATGGTCCACGGCGTGGTCGTCCAGATCACGATGGCGGCGCCGTCGAGCTTGCCGCCCCTCGACTTCACGATCGGGAAGCGCACATGGATCGTGTCCGACGTGTGGTCGTGATACTCGATCTCGGCCTCGGCCAGCGCGGTCTTCTCGACCACCGACCACAGCACCGCCTTCGAGCCCTTGTAGAGGCCGCCGTTGAGCAGGAACTTGCCCAGTTCCCTGACGATGACCGCTTCGGACTCGTACTTCATCGTCGAGTAGTAGTTGTCCCAGTCGCCGTCGACGCCGAGGCGCTTGAACTCCTCGCGCTGGACCGTGATCCAGTGATCGGCGAAGGCACGGCACTCGCGCCGGAACTCGACGATCGGCACCTGGTCCTTGTCCTGCTTCTTGGCGCGATACTGCTCCTCGATCTTCCACTCGATCGGCAGGCCGTGGCAGTCCCAGCCCGGGACATAGTGGCTGTCCTTGCCCAGCATCTGCTGGGTGCGGCTGACGAGGTCCTTCAGGATCTTGTTGAGCGCGTGGCCGATATGCAGGTTGCCGTTGGCGTAGGGAGGGCCGTCGTGCAGCACGAACTTCGGGCGGCCCTTGCTCTCGGCCCGAAGCCGGTCCCACAGCTTCATGTCAGCCCAGCGCTTCAGGAGCTCGGGCTCCTTCTTGGGCAGACCCGCACGCATGGGAAAATCGGTCTTCGGCAGGAAAACGCTGGCTTTATAGTCAGTTGTCACAGGAAACTCGGCGCAGGAGGGAGCAAATTCCAGCCACCCGCCGGGTGGCCGCTGGCAGGCATGACGACCCGGCCGCGGTCAGCGGACCGGGCGGGTAATTCGCTCCTGGAAAGCCCTGGTGAACATAGGGCGCGCAATCTAGGGATGGGGGTCGGGGGGGTCAAGGAGCCGCGAGGATGGCGCGGGCGCGCTCCCCGTCGGCCGCGATCTGGGCTTTGAGCTGGTCGAGGCCGGAGAACTTCATTTCGGCGCGGATGAAGTCGAACAGCGCGACCCGCAGGGTCTTGCCGTAGAGGTCGCCCGTGAAGTCGAACAGGTGGACCTCGAAGTTCTCCTGCAACTTGCCGAAGGTCGGGCGCTTGCCGAGGTTCGCGACTCCATTGCGCCATCCCTGGCTCTCCTGGCCGTCGACCATGGCGCGGATGGCATAGACGCCGAAACGCGGGCGCAGATGCTCGCCCAGCGCCACGTTGGCGGTCGGAAATCCGATGGTGCGGCCGCGCTGGTCGCCCAGTTCGACCTTGCCCTCGATCTCCCATTGATGCCCCAGCAGGCTGGCGGCCTCGCGGGCCCAGCCGTGGCGCAGCGCCTCGCGGATGCGGGTCGAGGAATAGATCTCGCCTTCATGCGTCACCGGATCGAGCACCGAGACCTCGAAGCCGCGCCCCCGGCCCTCGGCCCGCAGCATCTCGACGTTGCCGCTGCGGCGGGCGCCGAAGGTGAAGTCGTAGCCGCACACGACATGGCGTGCCCGCAGCCCCTTCGCGAGCACGTCCTCGATGAACGACGCCGCCGGAAGGGCCGCGAACGCCGCATCGAAGTGCTGGGCCAGCACCGCCTTCACGCCATGCTCGGCCAGCAGCCGCGTCTTGGCCGGTGCCAGCGTGAGCCGGAACGGTCCCGTGTCGGGCACGAAGAAGCCGCGCGGGTGCGGCTCGAAGGTGAAGGCGAGCAGCGGCGCGCCGAGTTCCCCGGCCTTCTCCTGCGCATGCGCGAGAAGCGCCTGGTGGCCGTGATGCACGCCGTCGAAATTGCCGAGCGCCACTACGCCGCCCGTCCACTCGGGCGGCACCGAACGCCAGTCGTCGAACACCGGAACCATGCGATCCGCTCAGGCCGCGTCGCGCCGCGGCACCAGCACGACGGCCTCGCCGTCGATCACCACCTTGTCGCCGTTCAGGCACTGGGTCTTCAGCGTGACGCGGCGGCGCTTCTCGTCGATGGCGGTGATGGTCGCGACGGCGGTGATCGTCTCGCCGACCAGGACCGGCGCCATGAAGTTCATGGTCTGGGAGATGTAGATCGCGCCCGGTCCCGGGAGCTTGGTGCCGATCACGGTCGAGATGAAACTGCCGCTCAGCATGCCGTGCGCGATGCGCTGGCCGAACCGCGTGGTGCGGGCGAAGCCATCGTGCAGGTGGATCGGGTTGGTGTCGCCGGACACGCCGGCGAAGGCCACGATGTCGGCATCGGTGACGGTCTTGCCGAACATCGCCGACATGCCGGGCTTGAGGTCTTCCAGGAACAGGCCGTTCATCGCGGCGAAGGCACTCGACACTTTGCTGATCTCCCCTGTTGGCGCGGTCCTCTTACCATGCGGCGGAGCCTGTGCCACAGTCCCGGTAAATGAGCGTTCACACGTCGACTGAAACAGAAACCGTCGCTCGCGTCCTCGGCGAAGCGACCCGCCGCCATTTCGGGGGGCCGGCGACCATCGAAGCCCTGTCCCGCCAGTCCGGCGGCGCCTCGCGCCAGACCTGGAGCTTCGATGCCGTGGTGAACGGCGAGCGCCACGCGCTGATCCTGCGCCGCGATCCGCCGGCCCAGGGCAAGACCGAGCGCGAACGCGCCATCGCCGTCGACCGCGCGACCGAATTCCGGGTGCTGCGCGCGGCTCATGCGGCAGGGGTGCTCGCGCCCGAACCGTTGTTCGAACTCACCCCGCAGGACGGGCTGGGCGACGCCTATGTGATGCGCCGGGTCGGCGGCATCGCGATTGCCCGCAAGCTGCTGCGCGATCCGCCCTATGAGGCGGCGCGCGGCAGGATCGCGGGCCAGCTCGGCGGAATCCTGGCCCGCATCCATGCGACCGATCCCGCCACCCTGCCGCCCCTGGTGCGTCGCGAGGCGGCCGACCATATCGCCGAGCTGCGCCGCTCGCTCGATGCGCTGGGGCAGCCGCAGCCGGTCTTCGAACTGGCCCTCTCCTGGCTCGACCGGCGCAAGCCCGCGCCGCTC